>CADEEN010000108.1 GCA_902826345.1 uncultured Burkholderiales bacterium
GTAGTGGCGACGGTCGCAGTGGCGGGCCTGACTATGGGCCCCGCAAACTTCGTGCGATTGAATCTGTGCGCGCACGGCACTGGAGATCACGAGCGCGGCCATCTGAGTCTCAGCGGTGCGCCGCAGGTGTCGCATCGAAAACGCCCCACGCTCGAGCTCGCCGGCGGCCAGCATGGTCTTCTCGACATCCTCTGCCTATCCGGCCAACACTCCTTGCCCTGCGACTCGCTCCCCAACTCGCCGGGACTTCGTATGGGGAGGAGTTTGTCGAGGCGCCCGTGGCAGATTGCGAAAACGCTGTGCCCACAACGCAAGCGCCGCGCGCTTCTCCGGCATGTAGTCATGGCGGTCGTAGTGGCGGGCCTGGATGCCACCAAGCCCGTGCGATTGAATCTGCGCGCGCACGTCACTTGAGACTCCGAGCGCCGCCATGTGCGTTTCAGCCGTGCGCCGCAGGTCCCGCATCGAAAACGGCCCGCGCTCGAGCTCGCCCGCGGCCTGCATGGCCTTCGCGATTTCTGCGACCAGCAGCGCCACCGTCTCCTTGCGCAGCGGCACGCGTCCATTCGTGCTGAAGAGGGGCGACTCCATTCGTTCGGTCTGCGCCAGGCGTGCGCGTATTGCGGGCATCAGGTCTTCGTGAATGGGCAGCACGTGCCGACGCGGGTTGGCATGGCGGTTCCGCCCCTTGGGGTCCAGCAGGGTCAACATGCCACCGGAAACGTCCACCAGTTGCGGCGTCAGGCGCAGCACCTGTGTTGGCCGTTGACCACCGAGATACATGCAGGCCATCAACGCGTCGCGCGCAGGACTGTCGGCCGCGCCCTCGAGGCGTCGCCAGAACGCATGAAGCTCTGGAAGGGTCAGCGCGCGGTCCAGGGCCTTCGAGAACTGAGCGAGGCTCGGCAGCCGGTCGGCGGGGTTGACCTGAATGTCGAAGGCCGTCATCGCCTCAGGCAGGGTCGGATCAAGACCCGCCCGCATGGCCATGCTGAAGGCAGCGCGCAGGAACGCTCGCAGCTTGGCGGCAGTCCGCCCCTTGCCGGCCCCGATCAGCCGTGCGAGCACGTCGCGCAGCTCTTCGGCCTTGATCTGTCCGGCCGGGCGGGCAGCGAGCTTGGGGAAGGGACCACTGACGTGCAGCTTGAAGATCGACTGCGCGTCGTAGTGCGATTCGCGGCCCTGCAAGGTGCCGACGTAGACGCGGAACATCGCCGCCAGACTGCCGCGCGATGCATTGCGTTTCGCGGCAAGCGCCGCTTCCGCAGCGGCGGCCTTCGCCTCTTCACGTTCCTGCAGGAAGACGCGCACGTTGTTGCCAGCGCCGGCCAGCCGCACCAGCTCGCCGGCCTTCTCGCGCGCTTCGTGCAAGGTCATGCCCGCCGTGCCGTGGGGGTCGTAGTCGGCCACTCTCAGGATGTCGCGCGTGCCATCGGCGCGGGTGTAGCGGTACATGCATATCCGCGCGCCGGACGGTGTGCAGCGAATGGTGAAGCGTCCCCGGCCACGCACACCGGGGTCGGTCAGCCAGACATCCTTCCTGCTCGCCCTGGCCTTGCTGGTGGCAACATCGATCTCGCGTGCCGTAATCACCCCTGGGCGCGCCACCTTGTTTCGCGTTGTCCGGAGTGCAGTCGCTGCCGCAGTGTCTGTTGCCGTTTCAGTTGCCGTACCCATCGCTTCAACCTATCCGTAGGTGAACCCGTTTTCGGGTCCGATCCCGTGCCGGTTTGTTGCCGTTTCTCGCGAGATCGTCCGAAACGCTGCGGCACGCCTCCGGACAAAATATAGAGATAAGTTGTTGATCTGAATAGGGTTGTGGGACTTCCTGGGACAGTCTGAAAGTGTAAAAGGCCGAGCTGTTAATCCGTAGGTCCCTGGTTCGAGCCCAGGTCGAGGAGCCAGGAACATCGACAACCACAACGACTTGCGAACAACTTCAAAGCCGGCCTCGCGCCGGCTTTGTTGTTCGTGTCACTCTCGTGCCACTTGCACAGTTCGACGTGAGTGACCTGCATCGAAGCCGTTTGTCGAGCAACCGGCTCGGCCTGTTAGCCTCGCACGTTGTTGCCGCCAAGATGATCGACCGCTCACACCAATGCCGTGTCTTCGCTTCCCCCTGGCCGACGGTTCATGGGGTTGAGACCTGCAGCGCGCGCCACTTCCGCCGGCACTCGCATGCGACCTACGGCATCGGGATGCTCGAACAGGGCGGCCAGCGTTCGGCCAGTGGCCGCGGGCCGGTGCAGGCGCTCGCCGGTGACCTGATCACCAGCAATCCCGAAGAGGTCCACGATGGCCGGCCGCTGGGCGACGGGCCCCGGCACTGGCGGATGCTGCACCTGGACGTCGAAACCATGACGTCGATGGCCGCGCCGGGGCTGGCGCCGGGCACGATCGAACTCGTGCAGCCGGTGCTGCGCGACGCGCGGCTGCGTTCGTCTTTGCACGAACTGTTGAGCGCGATGTCGGACTGGGCGGCGGGCGTGCGCTCCACCGACGCCGATGCGCTGGCCCTCGAAGAGTTGCTGGTGAGCACTTGCGGCTTGCTGCTGGCAGACCACTGCACGCTGGCTGCGACGACCGATGTCGATGTCGACATCGCGGCCGTACGCGAGCGTCTGGCCGACGACACGTCGCGCGTGCCGGCGCTCTCCGAGCTGGCGGCATCGGTGGGCTTGAGCAAATACCAGTTGCTGCGGCGCTTCGTACGTGCCTATGGCGTTCCGCCCCATGCGTGGTTGCTGCAGCAGCGTGCAGAGCGCGCGCGACGACTGATCCGCGACGGGCAAGGCCTGGCGGCGGCAGCGCACGCATCGGCCTTCGCCGACCAGAGCCACATGACACGCGTCTTCGGGCAGCACTTTGGATTCACGCCCGGCGCGTGGCAGCGTGCGACGGCGCGGCGGCTGGCGCAATAACGTTCAAGACGCCTGTTCGCGGCGCGTTCACAGTGCCGCTCATGCAGTTCTCGCACAGCGACGACATCAGGCGCTCGTTCCCACGGCACGCATGCGGCGCTGTGCTGGCGCAAGCCTCGGGCGCGGTCGTCGTAGCGAGCCGGCAGCCCAGCCGCTCGGCACCCCTTCTCGAACACGCAGCGCCATGATCATCAGCCTCGAATTCCTGATCACGTCGCTGGTGGTCGTGCTGATCCCCGGCACCGGCGTGCTCTACACCGTCTCCACCGGCCTCGTGCAGGGCCGCAGGGCCAGCGTCTATGCCAGTCTCGGCTGCACCGCCGGCATCGTGCCCCACCTGGCCGCCACGGTGCTCGGCTTGGCCGCCGTCATGCACACCAGCGCGCTGGCCTTCCAGATGCTCAAGGCGGCCGGCGTCCTCTATCTTTTCTACGTCGCCTACGCGACCTGGCGCGACAAGGCGGCCTTTGCCGTCGATGGCAGCCTGGCCAGATCCGGCAGCGCAGCGATCGTCATCAAGGCGTTCCTGCTGAACATCCTCAACCCGAAGCTCACCCTCTTCTTCCTCGCGTTCCTGCCGCAGTTCGTCGAGCGAGGCAGCGCACGGCCCCTGCTTGGACTGCTGACGCTGAGTGCGGTGTTCATGGCGATGACCTTCGTCGTGTTCGTGGCCTATGGTTTTGCCGCGCATGCGTTTCGAGGCTGGGTGCTCGAGTCCGCGGCCGTGCAGCGCCGGCTGCGCCACGGCTTCGCCGCTGCGTTCGCCGGCCTCGGCGCGAAGCTGGCGCTGGGGGATGTCGGCCCAGCGCCGTAGTCGAGCAGTCAGCCCAGCCTGAGCGACGCGAGCGCCGGCAAGGGCAGGCACGCCGGTTGCTCCACGGCTCGTCTGCCGGCGATGCCCCCATCGTTGCAAACCACTACCATCAACCGCTGTCCCGTCAACGATGGAGGCTCTCGTGAGCACATTCACTTCCTGGCGCGCACGCTCGCGCGCCGTGCTGGCCCTGCTGTTCTTCGCCGGCGCGGTGCAGGCCCAGGCGGTGCGCGTCGGCTCGAAGATCGACACCGAAGGCGCATTGCTCGGCAACCTCGTCGTGCAGGTGCTCGAGGCCGGTGGCGTGAAGACCGAGAACAAGCTGTCGCTGGGCAACACCAAGATCGTTCGCGGTGCCTTGGTGGCCGGCGAGATCGATCTGTACCCGGAGTACACCGGCAACGGCGCGTTCTTTCATGCCGACGAAAAGAATGCGGCATGGAAACAACTCGGCGCCGGCTACCAGCGCATCAAGCAGCTCGACCAGGACAAGCACAAGCTCGTCTGGCTGGCGCCGGCACCGGCCAACAACACGTGGGCGATCGCGATTCGCAAGGACGTGGCCGCGGCGCAGAAGCTGAAGTCGCTCGCCGACTTCGGACGGTGGGTGACCGGCGGCGGCAAGGTCAAGCTGGCAGCGTCGGCCGAGTTCGCCGAGCGGCCCGATGCGCTGCCCGCGTTTCAGACGGCATACGGCTTCAAGCTGAAGCAGGACCAGTTGCTGCTGCTGGCCGGCGGCGACACCGCGGCCACGATCAAGGCGGCGGCCGAGCAGACGTCCGGCGTGAATGCGGCGATGGCGTATGGCACCGATGGTCCGCTGGCCGCGCTCGGCCTCGTCGTGCTCGAAGACAGCAAAGGCGTGCAGCCGGTTTATGCGCCGGCCGCGGTGGTGCGCGCCGAGGTGCTGGCCAAGCAGCCGAAGATCGAGAGCCTGCTCGCGCCGTTGTTCAAGACGCTCGACACAGCGACGTTGCAGCGCCTGAATGCGCAGATCGCGCTCGAAGGGCGGGACGCGAAGCAGGTTGCCGCGGCGCATCTGAAGGCGACGGGTCTCATCAAGTGACCGTGGCGCCGGCTGCGCTGGCGGCAGCGCAGCGCACGCCGGCGGTTCACAACCGCGTGCTGCTGGTGCTCGTGCTGGCGGCGCTGCTGGCTGCCTTCACCATGCCCTTCGTCAGCGTCGCGCCGAACCGGCTGGTGTCGGGCACGGGGGTGGCGTTGCACGCGCTGATGAGCGCGGGCCGTCATGCGCTGTGGTTGCCGGCAGCGTTGTTGCTGCTGGCTGCCTTCACACCGCCAGCGCGCTGGCTGCATGCCGGCGTGGCGATCGTCGGATCACTGCTGCTGGCCGGGCTGCTGTGGCTGGCCGGCGATGAAGCAGCGCGACAGTCGGCCGCGTTGTCCGCTCTGGCGCGTGTCTCGCTCGGCGGCGGCTTCTGGCTGTTGGCGCTGCTGAGTGGGTTGGCGGCCGCCGATGCGGTGCAGCGATGGCAGCTCTCGCCGACGCGGCAAACGCTGGCCTGGCTCTGCGTGCTCTTGCCCGCGCTGCTGCTGCTGGCGAGCGGCCAGCCCGATGCGCTGTCGCTCGGCAAGGAGTACGCGAATCGGCGCGAGGTCTTCAACGCCGCCGGCTGGCGCCACCTGCAGATCGTGGCGAGTGCGCTGCTGCCCGCCCTGGCCATCGGCGTGCCGCTCGGCGTGGCCGCGGCACGCAGCAAGATCTTCGCCACGCCGTTGATGGCCACGCTCAACGTCATCCAGACGGTGCCGTCGATCGCGCTCTTCGCGCTCCTGATCGCGCCGCTCGGCGCGCTGGCCGCCGCGCTGCCGGGCTGGGGATTGCAAGGCATCGGCCTGCTGCCGGCCGCGATCGGCTTGACGCTGTACGCGCTGCTGCCGATCGTGCACGGCACCGCCTCGGGGCTGGCGCAGGTGCCGGCGTCGGCGATCGAAGCGGCTACCGGCATGGGCATGACGCGCCGGCAGATGTTCTGGCGCGTGCGCGTGCCGCTGGCGCTGCCGGTGCTGCTGTCGGGCCTGCGTGTGACGACGGTGCAACTCATCGGTCTGGCGGTGGTGGCGGCGCTGATCGGCGCCGGCGGCTTCGGCGCGCTGGTGTTCCAGGGCCTGGCGAGCAGCGCGCTCGACTTGGTGCTGCTCGGCGTGCTGCCGGTAGTGGCGCTGGCGATGGCCGCCGACGCCGCGCTCGGCTTGCTCGCCGCAGCAATGAGCAGGCGCTCGCGGTGATCGAGCTGCGCCACGTCGGCAAGTCGTTCGGCGCCACGCGCGCCGTCGATGGCGTGACGCTGACGATCACGCGCGGCGAGTTCGTCGTTCTCGTCGGCGCGTCGGGCTCGGGCAAGTCGACGCTGTTGAAGATGATCAACCGCCTGGTCGAGCACGACGATGGCAGCATCCTCTTCGCCGGCCAGGAGATCCGCTCGTTCAAGCCGGAAGACATCCGCCGCCGCATGGGCTATGCGATCCAGTCGATCGGTTTGTTTCCGCACTGGAGCGTGGCGCGCAACATCGGCGCGGTGCCCGAGTTGCTCGGCTGGCCGGCGGCGCGCATCGCGGCGCGTGTCGATGAGTTGCTGACGCTGCTCGACCTCGATCCCGCGCTGTACCGCAAGCGCTGGCCGAGTCAGCTCTCCGGCGGGCAGCAACAGCGGATCGGCGTGGCGCGTGCGCTGGCCGCCGACCCCGAGCTGCTGTTGATGGACGAGCCCTTCGGCGCGCTCGACCCGATCACGCGCGCGGCCTTGCAAGTCGAGATGGCGCGCATCCATCAAAGCTCGGGCAAGACGATCGTGCTGGTCACGCACGACATCGAAGAAGCGCTGCGCCTGGCCACCCGCATCGTGTTGCTCGACCACGGCCGCGTCGTGCAAGACGGCGCGCCGGCGCAATTGCTCGAACAACCCGCCGACGATTTCGTGCGCGAGTTTTTCGGCCGCACCGAACTCGGCCTGCGCCTGCTGGCGCTGCACCGCGTGGCCGAGCGCGTGCGCGCCGGTGAAACGGCCGATGGTGAGCCGCTGGCCGACACGATGACGCTGCGCGACGCGCTGTCGCAATTCGTGCTGCGCCGCGCCGAGCGCCTGCCGGTGGCCGACGCGTCGGGCCGGCCGCTGGGGGCCCTTCACTTCAGCGATCTGCTGTTGCCGCGATCCGCATGAAGCGGTTGTTGCGTGATCCGCTGCCTTGGTTGCTCGCTGCGTTGTTGCTGTTGGTGCTCGGCATGCCGCTGCTGCGCCCCTTGTTCGCTTCGATGTTTCCGGCGCTCGACCGGCCGCTCTACGAGCAGGAGAGTTTCATCGCGCTGCTCGGCGCACACTTGGCGATCGTTGCCGCGTCGAGCGCGCTGTCGCTCGCGGTCGGCGTCGCCGCCGGTGTCTTCGTCACGCGCGACGCGGGCCGCGAGTTCCGGCCGCTCGTCGAGACGCTGGTGGCGATCGCGCAGACGATTCCGCCGGTGGCCGTGCTCGCGATCGCAGTGCCGCTGATCGGCTTCGGTGCGCTGCCGGCGTTGATCGCGCTCGCGCTGTACGGCCTGCTGCCGATCGTGCGCGCGACGATCGCCGGCATCGAGTCGGTGCCACGCGGCGTGATCGAAGTGGCCGATGGCCTGGGCCTGCGGCGCACGCAGCGCCTGGCGCGCATCGAGCTGCCGCTGGCGCTGCCGGTGCTGCTGGCGGGAGTGCGCAGCTCGGTGATCATCAACATCGGCACGGCGGCGGTGGCGTCCACCGTCGGCGCGAAGACGCTCGGCTCGCCGATCATCATCGGCCTGTCGGGCTTCAACACCGCGTACGTGATCCAGGGCGCGCTGGTGGTGGGCCTGCTCGCCATCGTCACCGACTTGGCGTTCGAGCGCATCGGCCGGCAGTTCACGCGCTGGCGCGCGCCGGGGTGACACATCCGGATCTGCTGCGGTGCGACCGAATCCCAAGCACCGCAGCGCCAGTCGGCGCGCCTTTGGCGCCGACCGCCGCAGTGGCGCGCCGCCGCGCACCCGCCCACGGCTTTGCGCTCTTCACAGCAGACTGCATGCGATCAGGTCCAAAGTCACGCCGAGCCGGCAGACACGACCCAACAGCCGCAATTGCACCGTCATGACGTGATTCATTGGCGCATCGCGGATCTCCGCAACCCCCACATTGCGCACCAGTGCCCGCTGAAACCGCTGGCACGGAACTCGCAACTCAAGGGCAAGCGAGGTAAATCATGCGCTGGTCATGGGCGATCTTGTTGTTGTTGACGGGCGTGTGCCTGAATGCCGCGGCGGCCGAGAACATCGAGCAGGTGCTCGAGCGCTCGCAACACATGCGGCTGGCGCAACGGCCCGCGGCCGAGGCCGATAGTCCCGCCGCACAACGTGTCAGGCACAGCGTGCAGCAGCTCACCCGGCTGGCCGGCGCGAACGTGCCATCGGTCGAGCTGGTGCTGGTCGGCGGCGATCTCTTCGCCGAGGCGCTGCTCGACCGCCCGGGCATCGCCGTCAGCCAGGCCGTCGGTGACTTGCCCGAGGGCGAGCGCCTGCTGCTGTTGGCGCATGAACTCGGCCACGTGCGTCTGGCCCACGCGCGCGCGTTGAAAGCGCTGTACCGCACGCACATCCCCGGCGAGGTGCGGCCCGAGACCACCAACGGTGCGAATGCGGCACTCGGCCGCGAAGCGCATGGGCTGTCGCACCGCCATGAGCACGAAGCCGATGCGTACGGCTACGCGCTGGTGCGCCTGCTCGGCTTCGGCCTCGACAACGCGTTTGCGCTGCTGACGCGGCAAGGCGTGCAACACGACAGCGCCACGCACCCGGGCACGCGACGGCGCATCGCGCAGTTGCGCATGCTCGAAGAATCGCTGGCGAAGCAGCAGGGGTTGACCGCGGCCGAGGTGTCCGCAATGGCCATCGCCTGGGCACAGCGCTGACAGCCGCCTGACCGGCAGCGCGGCGTCAATGCGCCGTCGCCGGCCGCGACGGCGTTGCCGCAGCGCGAGCGCGAGGCTCGTCGGCGCTGCCCGGCAGTGCGGGCGGTGTGGCCGCGTGCGCGCCCTCGCAGCACAACTCGAAGCCGATGCGCGTCACGCCGCCCGACGACTCGGCCAGCGTGCGTCCGCCGTGCATTCGCGCCACGGCAGCGACGATCGCCAGACCGAGGCCATGGTGTTGCTGCTGGCAGGCGGTGCGCGAACTCTCGGCGCGGAAGAAACGGTCGAACAAACGCGGCAGCAACTGCGGATCGATCGCCGTGCCGCGGTTCTCGACGACGATGCGCGCGCTGTCCGGTCCCTGCCCCGGCGGGCACTCGATGTGCACCAGCACCGCGGAGCCCTTGTCAGCGTAACGCGCGGCGTTGGACAACAGGTTCGACAGCGCGCGGCGGACCAGCGCATCGTCCACCGCCACCAGCGCATCGCCGCTGACGCTGGCGCCGAGGCCGGCGTCTTCCATCGGCATCTCGTGGTACTCGAGCACCTGCTCGGCCAGCGTGCGCAGGCTGCGCGGCGCGCCGCGACGCGCGCGCGCGCCGCGGTCGGCATGCGACAGGAACAGCATGTCGTCGATCAGCGACGACAGCTTCTGCAGCTCTTCGAGCGACATCGCCATCGTCTCGCGCAGCTCGCCGGCCGGACGCTCGCGCGACAGCGCCACCTCGACATGGCCCATCAGCGCCGCGATCGGTGTGCGCATCTCGTGCGCGACGTCGGCGTTGAAGGCGTCGAGCTGTTCGATCGCCGCCTGCAGACGGTCCATCAGCGCGTTGAACTGCGCGATCCACGGTTGCAGCTCGGCTGCGCTGCCCGGCATCGCCAGGCGCTGGTCGAGCCGGTCGGCGGAGATGGTTTTTGTCTGCCGCGCCAGCTCATGCAGCGGGCGCAACTCGCGCCGTACCTGCCACCAGGCGCCGAGCGCGATCAGCACGCCCGAGGCCAGCGTCGCGGCCACCAGCACGGCAGCCCACTTCTCGCCCATCGCCGCGTCGTGCGCGAAATCGACACTGAAAGCGCCGTCGATCTTGCCGCCCGCCACGCGCGGCGCGTCGATGGTGAAGCGCGTGGTCAGAAAGTGCTCGGACATGATGTGCGCGGCGATGTCCTTGTCGCGGTAAACGACAGCACCGTCGGCGCGCTTGATCTCGATCCGCGTGCCGTCACGCATGGCCGCGTACGACTCGATCTTCTGCCGGATGGCGCCCTCGTCGCCGACGGCCGCGGTGCCGGTCAGCATCTTGGTGATGACGGCGCTGCGGAACTCCAACTCCTGGGCGTTCTTGTTGCGCAGCTGCATCGCCACCGCGTTCCACGTGCACCAGAAGGTGAGGCCGACGACTGCCATCGTCAGCAGCGCGAGGCGCAACGACAGCCGGCGTCCGATCGAGTAGCCGGGTTTCATTGGATCTGCGCTCACGACCTGTCCTCCAGCACGTAGCCCATGCCGCGCTCGGTGTGCAGCAGCTTCACAGGAAACGCATCGTCGATCTTGGCGCGCAGGCGCCGCACCGCAACCTCGACGACGTTGGTGCTGCTGTCGAAGTGCATGTCCCAGACCTGCTCGGCGATCGTCGTGCGCGACAGGATCTGGCCACGCCGGCGCAGCAGCAGCGCCAGCAGCGCGAACTCCTTGGCCGTCAGGTCCAGGCGCTGCTCGGCGCGCACGGCACGCCGGGCGACGAGATCGACCTCGAGGTCGGCGACCTGCACCACGGTGGCCTGCACCGTTGCGCCGTTGGTCGGCGCGCGGCGCGACAACGCGCCGATGCGCGCCAGCAACTCGGAGAACGCGAACGGCTTGACGAGGTAGTCGTCGGCGCCGTCTTCGAGACCACGCACGCGGTCCTCGACCTTGTCGCGCGCGGTCAGCATCAGCACCGGCGTGTGCGCCGCGGCGCCGCTGGCCGCGCGCAGCGCCTTCAACACGGCGAAGCCATCGACACCGGGCAGCATCACGTCGAGCAGCACCAGGTCGTACTCGCCGCCGAGCGCCAGGCGCCGGCCCTCGATGCCATCGGCAGCGATATCGACGACATGGCCGTTCTCGCCGAGCCCCTTGACGAGGTAGTCGGACAGGCGCTTGTCGTCTTCGACGACGAGCAGCTTCATGGTGTGGTCGCAGGCGTGTTCACGGACCGAATGCTGACAGAAATGAGCCCGGCGTTGGATTACGAATTGGTAATCCGCGTGCAAGGCAGAACGCTGCCGCAGCACCGAAAGTTCGTTTCATGTTGTCGGGACTTCAAAGCACTGCAAGACGACAACACAGCCGAACCCCGGCTTCTCTCTTCCACCACCCTCTTTCACTTTCCACTGCCAGGAGTCTTCAAATGAACCGCACCTTCACCACCATCGCCCTTCAATCCGTCATCGCTGCCGGCATCATCGCCGCGGCACCGCTGGCTGCCGCCGGCACGGCCGCCGCCACGTTCGTCGATCCGGGCGCCGACCACGTGCTCGTCTCGAAGCCGTTCGTCTCGACGGTCAGCCGCGAGCAGGTTCGCGCCGAGGCCGTTGCCGCAGCGCGCCAGCCCCAGCTGTTCACCGACAGCCACAACGCACCGGTGCAGCCGGCGTTCGCCTCCACCGTGTCGCGCGCCCAGGTGCTG
>CADEEN010000109.1 GCA_902826345.1 uncultured Burkholderiales bacterium
GCGGGCCTGCAGCGCCGGGTCGGCGCGACGATGCAGGTGCTGATCGACGGCGCGCCCGCGCTCGGCCGCAAGGGCGGCGTGGGGCGCAGCTATGCCGATGCGCCGGAGATCGACGGCACGGTGCGCCTGCTGCCGCCCGAGAAGGCGAGCAAGCAGTTGAGGGTTGGCGAGTTCGTGCGCGTGAAGGTGGTTGCGGCCGAAGGTCATGACCTCGTCGGAGCCGTGCTGTGAAGAAAATTACCGAACTCATTCACCACCCGTACACGCCGCCGGCAGGCTTTGCGTCACCGGCGGTGCCGGTGCACAAGGGCTCGACCGTCTACTTCGACAACGTCGCGCAGATGCGCTCGCGCTCCTGGCTCGACCGCAGCGGCTACACCTACGGCCTGCACGGCACGCCGACGAGCTTCACGCTCGAAGAGCGCATCGCCACCGTGGAAGGCGGCACGCACACGATGCTCGTCTCGAGCGGCCTGGCGGCGGTGACGATGGTGGACATGGCGCTGCTGAAGTCGGGCGACCAGGTCCTGCTGCCGAGCAACGTCTACAACCCGAACAAGACCTTCACGACGAACGAGTTGGCCGCCTGGGGCGTTACGCACGCGGTCTACGACGCGATGGATGCCGCGTCGCTCGCGGCGGCGATCACGCCACAGACGAAGCTCGTTTGGCTCGAAGCGCCGGGCTCGGTGACGCTGGAGTTCCCCGACCTGCGCGCGCTGATCGGCGTCGTGCGCGAGCGCGCGCCGCAGGCGGTGATAGCGCTCGACAACACCTGGGGCGCGGGCATCGCGTTCGATGCTTTCTCGTTGGGTATCGACGTCACGATTCACGCGCTGACCAAGTACCCGTCGGGCGGCGCGGACGTGTTGATGGGCTCGGTGACCTGCCGCGATGACGCGCTGTACCGCACGCTGGCGCTATCGCGCAGCCGCGTCGGCCACGGCGTCGGCATCAACGATGTCGAGCTGGTGCTGCGCGCGCTGCCGTCGATGGCGCTGCGCTACGCGGCGCAGGACGCTGCGGGCAGGGCATTTGCGTCGTGGTGCCAGGCGCGCCGGCAGTTCGTGCGCGTGCTGCATCCGGCCCTCGCGGGTTCGCCGGGGCATGAGCATTGGGCGTCGCATTGCACAGCCGCGGCGGGGCTGGTGACGGTGGAAGTCGATCCGCGTTTCAAGACAGCGCAAACCGATGCCTTCGTCGACGCGCTGAAGCTGTTTCGCATCGGCTATAGCTGGGCGGGGCCGACGAGTCTGGTGGTGCCTTACGACCCGAAGGCGATTCGCGGCGGCAGTTCGCCGTATCGCGGCACGCTGATTCGCTTCTGCATCGGCCTGGAAGACGTGAACGACCTCATCGCCGACGCTGAACGAGCGCTACGCGTTCTTGCCGCCTGACACCTTGTGCCGCATCAAGCGGCCTTTCTCGCGCTCCCAATCTTTCTGCTTCTCGGTGTCGCGCTTGTCGTGCTGCGCCTTGCCCTTGGCCAGCGCGATCTGCGCTTTGACATGCCCGCCTTTGAAGTGCAGATCCAGCGGCACCAGCGTGAAGCCGCGCTGCTCGACCTTGCCGACGAGGCGCTTGATCTCTTCCTTGTGCATCAACAGCTTCTTCGTCCGGTCGGGCTCGGGCAGCACATGCGTCGACGCCGAGCGCAGCGGGTTGATGCGGCAGCCGATCAGGTGCAGCTCGCCGTCGCGGATCAGCACATAGCCGTCGGTGAGCTGCACCTGGCCGGCGCGGATGGCCTTGATCTCCCAGCCCGTGAGCACGACGCCGGCTTCGTAGGTTTCTTCGATGTGGTACTCGTGGCGCGCGCGGCGGTTTTCGGCGATGGACATAATTCCAACCAGTATATGAAGCACGTCAAGCGCTCGGTCTTGCTGTGGTACTCGCCGCGCGAGATGTACGACCTCGTCACCGCGGTCGAGGACTACCCGACGTTTCTGCCGTGGTGCGCACAAGCCGAAGTGGTCGAGCGCCACGACGACGGCATGACCGCGCGCCTGACCTTGGCCAAGGGCGGCCTGCGCCACGCCTTCACGACGCGCAATCACCATCGCAGCGGGCAGGAGGTGCGCGTGGCGCTGGTCGATGGCCCGTTTTCGGAGCTCGAAGGCACTTGGCAGTTCCTGCCGGTGGCGCGCGGCGGCGGCGAGCGCAACGCCGATGCGCCGGCGTGCCGCATCGAGTTCGATCTGCGCTACGCCTTTGCCAACACGCCGCTGGAGATTCTCATCAGCCCGGTGTTTGATCGCGTGGCCAACACGCTCGTCGATTCGTTCGTGCAGCGTGCCGAGCAGGTGCATGGTCCACGTTGAGGTGGCCTTCAGCGCGCTGCCGCGGCAGGTGGAGGTGCTGTCGTTGACGTTGCCGCGTGGCGCCACGGTGGGCGATGCGCTGTCCGCCAGCGGGCTGATCGAGCGTCATGCGCTGGCACTGTCCACAGTGACGTGCGGCGTCTGGGGGCGGCGTTGCGAACTGTCGCGGCTGCTGCACGAGGGCGACCGCGTGGAGCTGTACCGCGCGCTCGTGGTCAACCCGAAACAGGCGCGGCGTTTGCGCGACCAAGGCCAGCGCAAAGCGAAACGCCCGGCAGGGGCCGGGCGTTCTTGAGCGTTCGGTCGAACCGAAATTTACTTCTTCGGCTCTTCCTTCTTCATGTCCTTCTTTACTTCAGCCTTGGCGGCCGGCTTGGCTTCTTCCTTCTTCATCGCCGCGCCGGAGGCGGCAGCAGCGGCCGGCTTGGCCTCTTCCTTCTTCATTTCCTTCGCGGCGTGCGAAGCGGCAAAGCCGGAGGTGGCGAAAGCGGCAGCGATCAGGGCAGCCAGGAGCTTGTTCATATCAGCACCTTTCGAAAGTTTGAAGATACCCGCCTCCCATCCCATGGGGTGTGCAGGGCAGGCCGCCAACGCGGGCTCATCGGTCTCGGTTGACACCGCCTAGAATTTCGGACTCTCGGTAACCCTGCCCTCAACCCCAGCCCAGGCTCCTTATGTATCAGCACATCACCGTTCCCCAAGGCGGCCAGAAGATCACGGTCAACAAGGACTATTCGCTCAACGTGCCCGACCAGCCGATCATTCCGTACATCGAGGGTGACGGCACTGGCCTGGACATCACGCCGGTGATGCTCAAGGTGGTGGATGCCGCGGTGGCCAAGGCCTACGGTGGCAAGAAGAAGATCCACTGGATGGAGGTCTATGCCGGCGAGAAATCGACCAAGGTCTACGGCCCGGACGTGTGGCTGCCGGAAGAAACGCTGGCCGTCGTGCGCGAGTACGTGGTCTCGATCAAGGGCCCGCTGACGACGCCGGTGGGCGGCGGCATCCGCTCGCTCAACGTCGCCCTGCGCCAGGAGCTCGACCTTTACGTTTGCTTGCGACCGATCCAGTACTTCAAGGGCGTGCCGTCGCCGGTGAAGGAGCCGGAGAAGACCAACATGGTCATCTTCCGCGAGAACTCGGAGGACATCTACGCCGGTATCGAGTACGCCGCCGAGAGCGACAAGGCGAAGAAGGTGATCGACTTCCTGATCAAGGAAATGGGCGTCACCAAGATCCGCTTCCCGGCCACCTCGGGCATCGGCATCAAGCCCGTATCACGCGAAGGCACTGAGCGCCTGGTGCGCAAGGCGATTCAGTACGCGATCGACAACGACAAACCCAACATGACGCTGGTGCACAAGGGCAACATCATGAAGTTCACCGAAGGTGGCTTCCGTGATTGGGGCTACGCGCTGGCACAGAAGGAGTTCGGCGCCCAGCCGATCGACGGCGGGCCGTGGTGCAAGTTCAAGAACCCGAAGACCGGCAAGGACATCGTCGTCAAGGACGTCATCGCCGACGCCTTCCTGCAGCAGATCCTGCTGCGCCCGGCCGAGTACTCGGTGATCGCGACGCTGAACCTGAACGGCGACTACATCTCCGATGCGCTGGCGGCGCAGGTGGGCGGCATCGGCATTGCGCCGGGGGCGAACCTCAGCGACTCGGTCGCGATGTTCGAGGCCACGCACGGCACGGCGCCCAAGTACGCGGGCAAGGACTATGTCAACCCCGGCTCCGAAATCCTGTCGGCCGAGATGATGCTGCGCCACATGGGTTGGACCGAAGCGGCCGATCTGATCATCTCGTCGATGGAGAAGTCGATCGAGAGCAAGAAGGTCACCTATGACTTTGCGCGGTTGATGGACGGTGCGACGCAGGTGTCCTGCTCGGGGTTCGGGCAGGTGATGATCGACGCGATGAATTAGGATTTCAGGGCGTCCCGGGACGTCCAAACTGGTTTCACAAAGTGCCCCAGATCGTTCATTCGACTGGGTTCTTTGCTTCTTGACGTCCAACACCGTTTCTTGACTGCCGATCCAAACGGGGCCATAGTTTGGGGCCAAATGGGGCCATGACTTCGGCCAGGTCACAGAAATGCGGTACGTCAACTACACCCTTCGCCCGCTGACGATCGACAACGCCAAGCCGCGCGAGAAGGCCTATGCGCTGACCGACGGCGGTGGCCTGCTGCTCGAAGTTTTGCCGTCCGGCACCAAGACCTGGCGCTTCAAGTACCACCTGAACGGCAAGCGCGAAAAGGTGACGATCGGCGCCTACCCAGCGTTCACCATCAAGCAGGCGCGCGACCGTCACGAAGAGCTGCGTGCGATGGTCGAGCATGGCCAGAGCCCGGCGAAGTCGAAGCAGAGTGCGGTGGCAGAACGGAAGGTTGCCGACGAGCGGCGTGTGACCTTCCGCGCCTTCTCGCAGCGGTGGATCGAAGAGACGCTGTTCTACCGCTCCGCCGGCTACGTCGCGCAGATCGTGCGCTGGCTCGACGCCTATGTGAACCCGGCCATCGGCGACATGGCGATGGGCGACGTGCAGCCCGGCGACGTGCTCGCGATCATCAAGGGCAGGGTGCACAACCCAGGCACGGCAGAGCGCATCCGCGTAATCATCCAGCAGGTCTACAACCATGCCATCCGCAACCTGCTGGTGACGACGAACCCGGCGCAACCGCTGCGCGGCGCCATTGCCCGCCCGCCCGTGCAGCATCACAAGCACCTGAACGAGAAGCAGCTCGGCGCCTTCTGGCGCAAGCTCGATGACCAGGGCGCGCACATCACGACGATCGCGGCGACCCGGCTGCTGCTCTACACGATGACGCGCAAGAGCGAATTGCTGCGCTCGAAGTGGCACGAGTTCGACCTCGATACGGCGCAGTGGGACATCCCTGCTGAGCGTATGAAGATGGGCAAGCCGCACCGCGTCTTCCTCTCGCGCCAGGCGGTCGAGCTGCTGCGCCAGGTGCACGAGATCAGCGGGCACGGCGAGTACGTGCTGCCGTCGATCTTCCGTGGCAGCGTGCCGATGGGCGACGTGACGCTGAACCACTTCTTCAAGCGCATCGACTTCGGCGTGCCCGACTTCAGCCCGCACGGGCTGCGGGGCACTGCGGCCACGTTGCTTCGCGAGCATGGGTTCGGGCGCGACGTGGTCGAGATGCTGCTTGCGCACAGCGAGAAGAACGCGACGGTGGCGGCCTACAGCCACATCGAGCTGGCGGCGGAGAGGAAGAGGGCGTTGCAGTTCTTGGCGGATCGAGTGGAGGCGCTGGCAGCGGGAGTCAACGTGGTCCCGCTGCGTGCAGCTTGAAGCCGTACCGGCCTCGGGCGCCGTCGCCGCCGGCCGATCCCTAATTCCACGGATGGTCGCCGAGCGGCGCCTCGCGATACTGCGCTGAATCGGCGGAGGAGCGCGTGACACAGCTGCGCCTGATCGGAACCGCGGCCCTGACGGCGCTCGGCGCCAGTGCCCCCCATCTGCTCGAACGCAAGGACGCTGCGCTGCTGGCGATGCTGGCGCTCGACGGGCCAACGGCGCGCCCGCGTTTGGCCGCGTTGCTCTGGCCCGAGGTCAGCGCACAGGCCGCGCGCGGCAACCTGCGCCAGCGCCTGTTCCGGCTGCGCGGCGCGGTCGGCCGCGACGTGGTACAGGCGGGAGCCACGCTGCGCCTGCTCGACGATGTGGCGATCGACATCGCGCAGTTGCGCGATCACCTGCTCGCCGACCCGCAGGCCGGCCAAGGCGAACTGCTCGCCGGCCACGACTACAGCGACCACGACGAGCTCGACCACTGGGTCGAACAGGCGCGCGAACGCTGGCGCGCGACGCGCCTGAGCCTGCTGGCGCAGGTGGCCAGCGACCATGAGTCGCGGCGCGAGATCGCCGCCGCGCTCGCCTATGCGCAGCGCATGCTGATCGACGAACCGCTGCTCGAACACGCGCACCGCCGCGTGATGCGGCTGCACTACCTGCGCGGCGATCGTGCTGCGGCGATGGCGGCGTATGAAACCTGCCGCGAGGAGCTGGGGCAGCAACTCGGCATGCGGCCGTCGGCCGAGACGGTCGACCTGGCGCGGCTGATCGAGTCGAGCGGCGCGCTGCCGCAACCGGCGCCCGCGCCGCGGCCGATCGCGACGCTGCGGCCGCCGCGGCTGGTCGGGCGTCAGGCGGAATGGGAACTGGCCGGGCGCGTGCTGGCGCAAGGCGGCTGTGTGCTGCTGACCGGCGAGGCCGGCATCGGCAAGACACGCTTCCTCTCCGAGCGCGTGGCCGCGAGCGCGGGTGACGATGCCGTCACGGCCAGCGCGCGCCCGGGCGATGCGCGGCTGCCGTACGCACTGGCCGGGCGCCTCGTGCATGCGCTGGCGCAGCGCTTCGGCGCGCCGGGTGCGGCGTGGGCGCGCGAGGAACTGGCCCGCATCGCACCGTTGCTCGGCAGCGCGCCGGCCGGTGTGCTCGCGGTGCCGCGTTTGCAGCAGGCGCTGGCCGAGGCGCTCGCCGCGTGGGGCAGCGCCGGGCTCGCGCTGCTGGCGATCGACGACGTGCACTTCGCCGACGAGGCCTCGCTCGAGCTGCTGCCGACGCTGGTGGTCCGCCGCGGCGATCACGGCGTGCCCTGTCTGCTGGCGTTGCGCGGCGCCGAGACGCCCCCGCTGCTGGCCGAGTGGCTTGCGGCGCAAGACGACGGCGTGTCGCTGCAGCGCATCGCGCTCGGCGCGCTCGACGCACCTGCCGTGCGCGCGCTGCTAGAGTCGTTGGCGATACCGGGCTTTGACTCGGCGGCGTGGAGCGCGCCGTTGGCGCGTCACACCGGCGGCAACCCGCTGTACATCCTCGAGACGCTGATCGCACTGCTCGACGCCGATGCCAAGGCGCTGCAAGCCGCGCCGAAGGATCTTCCTTCGCCAGCCAACATCGGCGCGCTGATTGAGCGGCGCCTCTCGCAACTCAGTCCCGGCGCGTTGCGCCTCGCGCGCTTGGCCGCGGTGGCCGGCGTCGATTTCAGCGTGTCACTCGCGGCGCAGGTGTTCGAACAGCATGCGCTCGACATCGCCGATGCGTGGAGCGAACTCGAACAGGCGCTGGTGATCCGCGACGACGCCTTCGCGCATGACCTTATCCGCGAAGCGGCGCTGCGGTCGGTGCCCGCCGCAATCGCGCGCCAGATGCACACCGACGTGGCCCGCGTGCTCGAACGCACCGCGGGCGAGCACGCGCGGTTGGCGCAGCATTGGGCCGCCGCGCATCAATGGCCTGCTGCGGGCGCATGTTTCATGCGTGCCGCCGCCGGTGCGCTGGCGCTGTCGCAGCGCCGGCTTGAAGTCGATCTCCTGTTGCAGGCTGCAGACTGCTTCGTTCGTTGCGGCGACCAGGCGGCCGAGTTTTGTGCCCGGGAACTGCTCGCGTAT
This sequence comes from uncultured Burkholderiales bacterium, assembly GCA_902826345.1. Classification (GTDB taxonomy): domain Bacteria; phylum Pseudomonadota; class Gammaproteobacteria; order Burkholderiales; family Burkholderiaceae_C; genus CADEEN01. The sequence continues at coordinate 7,745 of CADEEN010000109.1, forward strand.
GCGTCGCGCTACGTTGCCACCTATGCGGCTCAGACCGCGCGCACGGCCGATCTCGAACGCCTTGCCCGCGACGACACTCAGCGAGCCGCCGCCCTCGAAGCACAGGCAACTGTGCTCAGCGACGATCAGCAGGACGACGCGGCGCTGGTGGCTGCACGCGAAGCCGGCCGCCTGGCCCGTGCGCTCGGTGACGCCACGCGCGAGCTGTCGGTGGCGCGACTCGAGGCAAGGGCCTTGAGTCGCATGAACCGACAGAGGGAAGCGTTGGACCTGTTGCGCACCCGACTGCCCCAGGCTTGGGCGCACGAACGCGACGGGCTCGGTGCCCGCGTGTTGATCGATCTGGCGACCACGTTGATCAACTGCGACCGCAGTTCCGAGGCCCTGCCGGTGCTGCAGCGTGCGCTGGAGCTTGCGAGTCGCCTGCAGGATTTGGGTCTGAGCCACGAGGCTGTTGTCAACTTGGCCTGGAGCCGATGTTGTCAGGGTCAGCTCGTCGAATCGACTCGGGACTACGAGTACGCGCGAGCGCTCTTGGAGCAAGCCGGCGGCGACGGTGCAGCGGTTGCGATCCATGACGTCGCGTTGCCGCGGCAGTACAAGGAACTGGGCCGCTTCTCGGAGGCTCTGGCGCGGATTGAGGCCACGTTGCAGGCCATGCGTCGGAGCGCCAACCTCGCGTTGACGAGCGCTGCTGAGTGCGAACTGGCCAACATCTGGTTGTGGCTCGGCCAGCCGGCTCGCGCGGTGCAGACGCTGGGGTCGCCCCGCCCCAACGCGTCGCCGTCGATCAAGGCCGGCTTGCTGCTGACGCGGGCTCGCATCGCGAGTTGGCAGGGGCAACCAGCCCAAGAGTTGCTGCGCGAAGCGCTGGAGGTGGTGGCCGGCGAAGGCCGCGACTACTACCGGTTGACGCTGGAAGGCGAACTCGCGCGCCTGCTGCCGCCGCATGAGGCGTTGCCGTTGCTCCAGGCCGGACTGGCTTGCAGCGAGGCGATCGCGCTGCATGTGGCGACGTGGCCCCTGAAGAGCGCCGCGTGCGACGCGTTGCGCCGCGCCGGCCGTGCTGACGAGGCCGCCGATCTGGCGCGCCAGATCATGGCCCGGTTTGCCGTCGGTCCGCCGTTCATTCGCTATCCGCCGGAGTACTGGCTGATTGCGCATCAGGCGCTGATGGCGGCGGGCGACATCGATGGAGCTCGCCATGCGCTCGATCGCGCCGTCGGCTGGATCAGCGAGGTTGCACTCCCGAACGTCCCGGTCGAATTTCAGGATGGCTTCTTGCACCGGCAACCGATCAACCTGGCCGTGGCAGTAGCGAGGGCGAGAAGCGATTGACGGACAGGCGCGTCGGCATGTCGGCAACCGGAATCAGCGATTGATCTGAAGTCGCCGCATGTCCAGCAAGTCCGCTTTCACTTCATCGAAGTGCCCGAACACGAACTGCCCATGGAGTTCGTCGAGCGCGTTCTTGTCCAGTTGCTCAACATAGTCGACATACAAGTGCACTTCTCCAGTCGTGCGCAGAGCATCCACGAGTCGGCCAGGGTTCTCGACGGAGTACCAGAATGCGCCACCAGTCGCGACGCGGACGCGAAAGAACCAAAGTTCGCCTGCGCCTAGCGCAGCAACTGCAAGCGTGTTGCATCGCTTCGAACAGCCTGAGGCGAAGGGCTCGACAAAGAGTTCGATCTGTTCACCACCCCTCGCGCGAACAAAGAGCGCGGCTGATCCACGCACTGCAACCCGAGCCGTCCTTGCAACAACGCTCTCACTCTTGACCTCTTCCGCGTATTGCCAAGTGGCTACCGTGGTCCTCGCGTTTGACGCTTTGGGCTCGTTCGGAGCTGCAGTTCCAACGGACGAGGCGACCGTGCAGGATGCTGCGAGGACAAGCGCGGGCAGATTGGAAAGCTTCATTTCATCCCACGATCTCGAACGGCACGAGCAATCCTACGCAGAGCCTCATGGAGACCAAGCCTCAGAAAGAACTCTAGGCGGGGGTGCGTTACCGCAGCGTTACGCGCCTCAGGCGCTTTCCTGAACAGGCGTCGGCGTAACGCCCCAGTAACGCATTCCCACCTACCTTGCCCATATCCGGCCCGCCGGGGGCCGGTCAACCCAGGCGGGGGTGATGGCAATGGCAAGGAAACTGCTCAGCCGTGCGAGCACGGCCGTGCTCGCATCGGCACTACTTTGTCTCACCGGCTGGAGCGGCCAAGCTGCGGCGGCCGATCCATTCGAGCAACTCAAGCGCCGCGCAGAGAAACTGCTGCGCGAGCAGGTGCAGCAGGCAAAACCGGTGCCCGAACGACCGGCGGCGACGCCGACCGATCCTGCGCAACAGTCCACCTCGGGCGCCAACGCGCCAAAAGCAGCGGCGCCGGCGGGCACACGCGCCAGCGAGCACGTCCTGCCGTTCCAGGCTTTCACCTCTTCAGACCAGATCGTGCCAGTTCAATTGCCGGTGCTCGATGGCGCGCCCGTCATTGGCTACAGCGCCTACCTGCACACGCTCGGACAGCAGCCCGCGCGCGCCGATGGCCTGTGGCGAGGCGATGCGCAGGCCGTGCGCTGGCTGACCTTGTTGCACGTGGCCCGGAGCCCGCAAGCGCTCGACGACGAGCGTTTTGCGCGCCACGTCGCGGTGTTGTTCCTGCCGCCCGCCGAGTGGGAGACCTATCTGAGTTGCATCGGCGAGCATGACGAGGGCCGCATCCCAAACTGCGCCGGCCAGCTCGAGTCGGCGCGTGCCTCCCGGTATCCCAAGGACGCCGACTCCTTCGTCTGGCACGGAAAGGTGCGCAACTGGAGGGGCCGCAACGAGTTCGAGCGGCCGCGCTCGCACCGAGCCTTCGTCGAGAAGTACCGACCGATTCTGCTCGCGCAGGCCTCGGCGCTGCCGCAGGAAGTGGTCCTGTTCTCTCAAATCCACTTGCATCGCCCGTACTCCGCGCGAGACCGTGGGCTGCCGTTGCAGGCCGACAACCGCATGAGCATGAGCGCGATGGCATTGCACATCGCCGGTGCCTACTGTGCAACCAACACGCTGCAATGGCCGACCATGCTCCCATTGGCGCCCGAAGAGGCCGAGACCTTGCTCGATCGGCTCGACAAGCGCATGGCGTACTGGGGTGTGCGGTTGCGGTTGAAGCGGGTGGACGGTGCGCTCGTGCACAGTGAAGTGCGCAACCCGATCGGCCAAGGCCATGTGGGCAACTGCGGGGTGGAGGCCGACATCGTCGATCTGACGCTGTTCGCCGACGCGGCGCTGCGTCAGAGGGTGCATGGCTTTGCGGTCAGGTCAGCGCCCAAGGCCGCATCCACGCAGACGTCGGCGCTGCCCGATCTCGGGCAGCCGGGCGCCGCGCCCGCTGCCGCTGCCGCGCCCGAGGCCCCACCGCAAGCCAGTCGATTCGATGGCGCGCCCTTGCTCAATCACGATGCCCTGCGCCTTCTGGTGATTCGGCAGAAGCCGAGCTGGCGCGAGCTCCTCGACATGGCTACCTACCTGAACGAGCGCCGCCGAACCGAGGCCAACTACTACCGGCGCAAGACCGAC
>CADEEN010000110.1 GCA_902826345.1 uncultured Burkholderiales bacterium
GGCGCACCTGCCACGCGGCGATCATCGCCCGCGAGCTCGGCATCCCGGCGGTGGTGGGATGCGGCGACGCCACCGACAAGCTCGCCGAAGGCGCGCTCGTCACCGTGGCCTGCTCCGAAGGCGACACCGGCTTCATCTACGACGGCCTGCTCGAGACCGAGGTCACCGAGGTCAAGCGCGGCCAGATGCCTTACTGCCCGGTGAAGATCACGATGAACGTCGGCAACCCGCAACTGGCTTTCGAATTCGCGCAGATGCCCAACGCCGGCGTCGGCCTGGCGCGGCTCGAGTTCATCATCAACAACGACATCGGCGTGCACCCGAAAGCGATCCTCGACTACCCGAACATCGACGTCGAGCTGAAGAAGGCGGTCGAGTCGGTGGCGCGCGGCCATGCGTCGCCGCGTGCGTTCTATGTCGACAAGCTCGCCGAAGGCATTGCCACGATCGCGGCGGCGTTCTGGCCGAAGCCGGTGATCGTGCGGCTGTCGGACTTCAAGAGCAACGAGTACCGCAAGCTGATCGGCGGCTCGCGCTACGAGCCGGACGAAGAAAACCCGATGCTCGGCTTCCGCGGCGCGTCGCGCTACATCAGCGGCGAGTTCAGCGACGCCTTCGGCATGGAGTGCGAGGCCTTGAAGCGCGCCCGCAAAGACATGGGCCTGTCCAACATCGAGATCATGGTGCCCTTCGTGCGCACGGTGAACCAGGCCGCGCGCGTCGTCGAGATGCTGGCCGAGCGCGGCCTGAAGCGCGGCCAGGACGGGCTGCGGCTGATCATGATGTGCGAGGTGCCGAGCAACGCCATCCTGGCCGACCAGTTCCTCGAACACTTCGACGGCATGTCGATCGGCTCGAACGACCTGACGCAGTTGACGCTCGGCCTCGACCGCGACTCCGGCCACGAGCAACTGGCCGGCGACTTCGACGAGCGCGACCCCGCCGTCAAGGCAATGATCTCGCGCGCCATCACGGCCTGCCGCGCCACCGGCAAGTACGTCGGCATCTGCGGCCAGGGGCCGAGCGATCATCCGGACTTCGCCGAGTGGCTGGCGCAAGAGGGCATCGTCTCGATCTCGCTGAACCCGGACACGGTGGTCGACACCTGGGAGCGGCTGGCAGCGCGCAAGTAGGCGGTGCGCCGAAGCCCGCTATACTTGTGGGCTTTCCCCTTGCCGCACCCACACACCGACGCCGTGGGGCGGCTACCCCGTCAAAAGACATGTCGTCCGCCGACGGAAATCCACAAGGAGCCACGATGCGTCACTACGAAATCGTTCTGCTGATCCATCCGGATCAAAGCGAACAGGTTCCAGCCATGCTGGAGCGCTACAAGGGCCTCATCACTGCCGCCGGCGGCAAGCTGCATCGGGTCGAAGACTGGGGCCGGCGCCAGCTAGCCTACATGATCCAGAAACTCGCCAAGGCGCACTACCTGTGCCTGAACATCGAGTGCAGCGCCGAGACATTGACCGAGCTGGAGACCGGCTTTCGCTTCAACGACGCCGTGCTGCGCCACCTGACGGTGGCGATGGACAAGGCCGAGACCAACCCGTCGATCATGATGAAGCACGTCGAGCGTGAAGAAGCGCGCAAGACACAGCAGCAGCAGCCGCAGGAGGCCGCAGCCTGACAGGGGAGCAGCGGCCGCTGTTCGGGGTACAGCGCAGGTCGCGATGAACCGGCTGGTTCTCGCCGCCACGCTCGCCGAACGCGGTGTCGTGCGATACACCCCCGCCGGGTTGCCGGCTCTGGACCTGATGCTCAGGCACGAGTCCGAAGTCAGCGAAGACGGGCAGCCGCGCAAGGTGTCGATGGACATCAAGGCGGTGGCGATCGGGCAGGGCATCACACGACGGGTCGGCGCGCTGACGCTCGGAACCGCAGGCAGCTTTGCCGGGTTTCTCGCCTCGGGACGCAACGGCCGCGGACTCGTCTTTCACGTCACGGCGCTCGACTGAGCACGCATTCCCCAGTCTCGTTTTTCAGATTCAGATTTCAAGGAGCCCACCATGCCCCCGCCCCGTGGTAAAGGTAAGTTCTCGAAGGACCGCAAACCCAAGCGCAACCAGCAGTCGCTGCTGTTCAGGCGCAAGCGCTTCTGCCGCTTCACCGTCGCCGGTGTCGAGCAGATCGACTACAAGGATGTCGACACGCTGCGCGACTTCATCGGCGAGAACGGCAAGATCACGCCGGCCCGCCTGACCGGCACGCGCGCCTTCTTCCAGCGCCAGCTCACGTCGGCGATCAAGCGCGCGCGTTTCCTCGCGCTGCTGCCGTACACCGATCAGCACCGCGGTTGAGGAGCAGAACAACATGCAAGTCATCCTCCTGGAAAAGGTCGCCAACCTCGGCAACCTCGGTGATGTCGTCAAGGTCAAGGACGGTTTCGCGCGCAACTTCCTCATCCCGACGCGCCGCGCCCGCCGCGCCACCGAGTCGGCGATGAAAGAGTTCGAAGCCAAGCGCGCCGAGCTCGAGAAAGTTGCTGCCGACAAGCTCAGCGCCGCGCAGGCGATGGGCGAGAAGTTGAACGGCAAGTCGATCTCGATCACGCAGAAGGCCGGCGTCGATGGCCGCCTGTTCGGCTCGGTGACCAACGCCGACATCGCCGAGGCACTGAAGAAGCAGGGCTTCGACGTGCCGAAGTCGGCCGTGCGCATGCCCGGCGGCCCGATCAAGCACACCGGCGAGCAGACACTGTCGGTGGCGCTGCACACCGACGTTTCCGTCGATGTGCAGGTGGTCGTGGTCGGCGACGTGGACTGAAGCGCTGTCGCGCTGCACACAAGGGCCGGTCACACCGGCCCTTGTTCTTTGTGGGTCCACCGTTTTCCCACAGCCTTGTCCACCGGCTCGCGAAGGTTCGCGGCTTAAGATCATCAGGCCATGTCCGCTGTCTATCCGCTCCGAGACAACAACAGCAACGCGCCGCGCGACGACGATGTAGCGCGCTTGCGCACACCGCCGCACTCGATCGAAGCCGAGCAGAGCGTGCTCGGCGGACTGATGCTCGACAACAGCGCCTGGGACCGCGCCGGTGACCTGCTGACCGACAGCGACTTCTACCGCTACGAGCACAAGGCCATCTACAAGGCGATCGGCGACCTGGTGGCCAATACCAAGCCGGCCGACGTGATCACCGTCTTCGAGCAGTTGCAGATGCACGGCAAGGCCGAGGAGTGCGGCGGCATCGCCTACCTGAACGCGCTGGCGCAATCGGTGCCGAGCGCCGCCAACCTGCGCCGCTACGCCGAGATCGTGCGCGAGCGCGCGGTGCTGCGCAAGCTCATCGAAGCCAGCGACGAGATCGCCACCAACGCCTTCAACCCGGCCGGGCGCTCGGTGAGCCAGATCCTCGACGAGGCCGAGGGCCGCGTCTTCCAGATCGGCGAAGAAGGCCAGCGCAACAAGCAGGGCTTCCAGAGCATGGACCAGCTGGTCGTGCAGTTGATCGACCGCGTCACCGAACTGCACGAGAACGGCGCTGAAGACGTGACCGGTGTGCGCTCCGGCTTCTACGACCTCGACAAGATGACCGCCGGCCTTCAGCCCGGCGATCTGCTCGTGCTGGCGGCGCGGCCGAGCATGGGCAAGACCGCCTTCGCGTTGAACATCGCCGAGAACGTCGCCGTGCAGGAAGGCCTGCCCGTCGTCGTCTTCTCGATGGAAATGGGCGCCTCGCAACTGGCGCTGCGCATGGTCGGCTCGCTCGGCCGCATCGACCAGAGCCGCTTGCGCACCGGCCGCCTGAACGACGACGAGTGGGGGCGCTTGTCGGAAGCCGTGGACCGCCTGAAGTCGGCCAGCGTCTTCATCGACGAGACCGCGGCGCTGAACCCTGCGGAGTTGCGCGCCCGCGCGCGGCGGCAGGCGCGCACCTGCGGCAAGCTCGGCCTGATCGTCGTCGACTACCTGCAGCTGATGAGCGGCAGCAGCGGCAGCGACGAGAACCGTGCCACCGAACTCGGCGAAATCTCGCGTGGCCTGAAGGCGCTGGCCAAGGAGCTGCAGTGCCCGGTGATCGCGCTGTCGCAGTTGAACCGCAGCGTCGAGACGCGCCCCGACAAGCGGCCGATGATGAGCGACCTGCGCGAGTCCGGCGCCATCGAGCAGGATGCCGACGTCATCATGTTCATCTACCGCGACGACTACTACAACAAGGACAGCAAGGAGCCGGGCATCGCGGAAATCGGCATCGCCAAGCAGCGCAACGGCCCCACCGGCACCGTCAAGCTGACCTTCTTGAAGCCGCTGACGCGCTTCGACAACATGGCTCCCGGAAGCAGCGGCGACTACTGAATTCCAGCGGCAGTGCCCGCTCGGCACTGACTTGCGCTTGACTTTGACGCCCCGTCAAACTCCAAAGTGCCGGCTCCCACTGTTCCATACAAGGAGAGCTGAATGCTGAAGATCTATGGCGCACCGGTCTCCGTGCACACGCGCAAGGTGATCATCGTCTGCAAGCTGAAAGGCTTGCCCTACCAGCTGGTGCCGGTCGTCCCCGTGGTCCCCGGCAGCGTACCGCCGAACTGGCGCGAGTTGAGCCCCACGGGGCTGATCCCCGTGATGCAGGACGGCGAGTTCACGCTGGCCGACTCATCGGCCATCTGTGCGTACCTCGACCGCACGCACCCGCGGCCGTCGGTCTACCCGAGCGCGCCGCGCGACCATGCAACCGCCCTGTGGCTCGAGCAATACGCCGGCGGCACGCTGTTCCGCCAGGTCGTGCATCCGCTGTTTCACGAGACCGTCGTCAGTCCGAACCTCTTGCACGAGCCCTCCAACGCGCATCGCGTCGACGACGTGGTGACGCGTGTCGTTCCGGAGGTCTTCGGCTACCTCGAGTCCGTCTGCGGCAACGGTCATCTCGCCGGGTCGGCGCTGTCGATAGCCGACATCGCGGTGACGTCCAACCTGGTGACACTGCAGTACCTCGGCTTCATGCTCGATCACTCGCGGTTCTCGAAGCTCGCCGGCCTGTTGGATCGAACGATCCGTCTGCCGGCATTCATCGAGGCGCTGCGGGCCGAGCAACAGTCGGTGCAGCAGATGGGGCTGAAGGGCGACTTCCTCAAACCCGTCCTCGCCTGAACACGCGGGCGACGACGAAGAAGCAGCACAGGGCAGCGGCATGTTCCGGATCGGTGACTTCTCGCGGATCGCACGGGTTTCGGCGCGGCTGCTGCGCTTCTACGACGAGATCGGCTTGCTCGCACCGGCGCACAGCGATCCGCAGACCGGTTATCGCCACTACATGATCGATCAATTGGCGCAGCTCAACCGCATCACGGTGCTGAAGGAGCTGGGCTTCAGCCTCGAGCAGATCGGCGCGATCCTGCGCTCGCCGACGCTCGATGCGGCCGAGTTGCGGCGCATGCTGCAGCTCAGGCGCAACGACGCCGAGCGTGCGGTCGCATGGCAGGAGCAGCGGCTGCGCAACATCGAGACTCGCATTGCGCAGATCGAGTCGGAAGGTGCGATGTCGGTCGACGACGTGATCGAGCGCCCCGAGCCGGCGCGCAAGCTGCTGTCGTTGCGTCGCACCGTGCCTTCGCTCGCCGAAGGGCGAGCCTTGATTGACGTGTTGCGGGAACAGTCACGGGTGCTGCTGCCGAAGCGTCACGGTTGCCAGCTGGTCGCCGTGGCGCATTCGGCGCAATTCGAAAGCGACGAGATCGACGTCGAGTTCGGCTACACGGTCGATGGCTTGGACCTGCGCGCCCCCGGCAAGGACTCGATCCTGCAGCTGAGCGAGCTGGCCGCCGTCGAGCGCATGGCCGTGTGCGTGCGCATCGGCCTGCCGGAGGATTCGCACCTGGTGACAGCGAAGATCGGGCGCTTCATCGCGGCCAATGGCGATGTGTTCGATGGACCGAGTCGAGAGGTGTTTCTGCAGCCGCCCGACCCACAGCGCATGCACGAATCGGTCGTCGAGATGCAGTTCCCGCTGCGAAGGTCGCACATCGAGTGACCTCGCTGTCAGCGCAGCCTGGCGCGAAGCGCGACCTTCACGCGCTGGCCCGGCTCTTGCCGGCGCTGCCCAGCTTGGCGCGCACCACACGCGCCACCAGATCGAGCGGCAAGGGCTTGTCCAGCGGGAAGCGCAGCGTCGCCTTGCCGGATGCGTAGGGCGCCAAGTCGGCCGCGAGTTGCGCCTCGCTCGCGTCCACCGGGTACAGGCCGATGTGCGTCTCGTAGCCGGCGAAGTAGATCAGCGCGCGGCCATCCTGCTTGAACGTCGGAATGCGATAGCTGATCGCTTCGATCGCTTCCGGCGCAGCAGCGCGGATGGCGCGCCGCAGCGCGTCGAGCCGCGTTCGCACCGGTCGTGGAAAGGTCGCGATGTAGTCGTCGATCGTCGCGGCCATTTGGGGCGCATTGTCCATCACGCCGGCACCATGCGATAGGTCAGCTCCACCGTTCCCCAAGGCAACGGCCGAGTCTGGACCAGGCCCAGCTTGTGGCGCCTCGCGGAGTCCTTGAACAACGCCTTGCCGCGGCCGAGCAGCACCGGGTGAATCGCCAGGCGCAGCTCGTCCACGAGAGCACGCTCGATCAGGCTGCTGACGAACGTAGCGCCACCGATCGCGTAGATGTCTTTTCCGGTCTGCTGCTTCAGGCGCGCGATGTCGTCGATCTCGCGGACGATGCGGGTCGACTTCCACGCCGCGCTTTGCATCGATTTCGAGAGCACGACGTGTGGCGTCTCGCTCGCCGCCCGGGCCTTCGATGAAGCCGTCAAGCGAGACCTGCATCGCGCTGATGATCCTTTTCATGAACGACCTCCGCTGCCGGGGTTGAAGAATGAGCCGCTTTGCTTCGAGCGGGCTTGTCTGTACGACGATCGACCCTCCCCGAAATCGACAGGCCGGCCCGTTGCACGGTTGACGTGCAACCACGCATTCCACGGTTAACGTTCGTTCATGGATTCTCTGATTGCCGCCGCCGGGCGCGCGCTCGTAGCCGGCGATGCCCTGGGTGCGCTCAAGCGGGTGGCGCTGCGCAACGATCCGCCGGCGCTGGCGCTGCGCGGCATTGCGATGGCACAACTCGGCGAGTGGGCCCGCGCGCGTGAGTTGTTGCGGCGCGCTGCGCGCGGCTTCGGCGCGCACGAGGCGCCATCGCGGGCGCGCTGCGTGGTGGCCGAAGCCGAGGTCGCGCTGGCGATGCGCGAGCTCGGCGGCGCACCGCGCACGCTGGCCACCGCTGCAGCCGCACTGGATGCGCACGGCGACCACGCCAACGCGATGCACGCACGGCTGATCGCGGTGCGGCGCCTGCTGCTGCTCGGCCGCCTCGATGCGGCCGCGACGGCGTTGGCTCGGCTCGACACGCACGGTCTCGCTTCGCCATCACTCGTCGCGGTGGCAGAACTGGCCGCCGCGGAGATCGCTCTGCGCAGCCTGCGCACCTCCGTCGCCCGCGAAGCGCTGATGCGCGCACGGCTTGCCGCCAACCGCTCTCGGATTTCCGCGCTGATCGCCGAGGTCGACGCGCTGCAGGCCACGCTGGATCGTCCCGCTGCCCGGCGCTGGCAGGCGGGCGAAGCGGTGCCGCTGCGTCTGGCCGAGGTGCAGACGCTGCTGGCCTCGGGCGTGCTGGTGGTCGATGCCTGCCGGCGCGGCCTGCGCAGCGGCGGCGCATGGTGGTCGCTCGCGCGCCGGCCGGTGCTGTTCGCGCTGGTCCGCGCTCTGGCCGAAGGCTGGCCCGGCGACGTCGGTCGCGACGACTTGATCGCGCGCGCGTTTCGCATGCGCCGGCCCGACGAGACGCACCGCGCACGCTTGCGCGTGGAGATCGGCCGCTTGCGCGCGCTCGTCGCACCTCTGGCGCGCATCGAAGCCAGCGCGCGCGGCTTTGCCTTCGTGCCGCGCGGCGAGTCGGCTGCCGTCGTGCTGCTGCTGCCGCCGATCGAAGGCGACGAGGCTTCGCTGCAAGCCCTGCTGGACGACGGCGCAGCGTGGTCCACCTCCGCACTGGCGCTGGCGCTCGGCCATAGCCAGCGCACGGTGCAGCGCGCACTGGCAGCGTTGGAGGCGGCGGGCAAGGTGCGCTCCATCGGCCGTGCACGCGCGCAGCGCTGGCTCAGCAAGCCGCTGACCGGATTCACGACGATCTTGTTGCTCCCCGCTTCGCTGCCGCTTGCCTAGAGTGATGCCTTGCAGCACAAGCTCATTCGGAGATTCATCATGGACATCGTTCACAGGGTCGGCATCAAGGCGCCGGCGTCGCAGGTCTACGCCGCGCTCGCCACCATCGAGGGCCTCGCGGCGTGGTGGACCCGCAGCACCAGCGGCAGCTCGCGCGTCGGCGGGCGCATCGACTTCCGCTTCCACGACAGCGCGGGCGCCGACGTCGGCGGCTTCGGCATGGACGTGCTCGAGTTGAAGCCGGAGCAGTCGGTGAAGTGGCGGGTCAACGACGGCCCGCCGGAGTGGGTCGACAGCGACGTCGAGTTCCTGCTGTCGCGCGAGGACGAGCACACCATCGTCATGTTCGGCCACCGCCACTGGCGCGAGCAAGTGCCCTTCATGGCCCACTGCAGCACCAAGTGGGCGACGTTCCTGATGAGCCTGCGCGAATTCGTCGAGACCGGACGCGGCAGGCCCGCGCCCGACGACGTGAAGATCAGCAACTGGCACTGAGGGACGCAGCATGAGCAGGAAATCGGCAACACCTCGCCGCGCGCAGCGCGCCGAGATCGTGCGCGAGTACGGCCCTTTCGACGGCGCCGAGCAGATCCACGGCGTCACGCACGACGGCGAGCGCATCTGGGCCGCCACCGGCGCCAAGCTGCTGGCCATCGAACCGGGCAGCGGCGACGTCGTGCGCACGCTCGACTGCGCCTGCGACGCGGGCACCGCCTTCGACGGCAGCCATCTCTACCAGATCGTCGAAGCGCGCATCGACAAGATCGATCCCGCCAGCGGACGTGTGCTGGCCTCGATCCCGGCGCCGGGGCAGGGCGGTGACTCGGGCCTGGCGTGGGCCGAAGGCAGCTTGTGGGTCGGGCAGTACCGCGAGCGCAAGATTCATCGCATCGACCCGACCACCGGAGCGATCCTGCGCACCATCGAGTCGAACCGCTTCGTCACCGGCGTGAGCTGGGTCGATGGGGCGTTGTGGCACGGCACGTGGGAGGCAGACGACAGCGACATCCGCCGCATCGACCCCGACCCCGGTGCCGTGATCGAGCGCCTCGAGATGCCGCCCGGCATGGGTGTCAGCGGCCTGGAGTCCGACGGCGGCGAACTCTTCTACTGCGGCGGTGGCCCGAGCGGCACGCTGCGCGCGGTGCGGCGTCCGCGGCGCGCGTGACCGTCGCGACAGCGGATGCGCTCGCTGGCAAGCGCTTGCACGGCAACTGCGTAGACACAGGGTCTGCGTATATCTACGCAGCGGGCTGCGTGCTCGCACGCATGGAGATTTGCGAGATGCATTCCTACAGTCCCACGGCGGCTGCGCCTGGCCGCGCCCACCACACAGGAGCACGCATGAAAACCTCGACCCGCCTCGGCCTGCTCGGCCTCGCACTGGGTGCTGCTTTGGCCGCGCCACAAATCCAAGCGCAGCCCGAGCACGCCGGCAACCCATCGTCCTTCGGCTACGACCTGCCCGCTGCGGGCATCCTGCTCGAAGGGATCGGCTACGACAAGCAGCGCGAGACGTTCTACGTCAGCGGCGTCAACGATGGCGGGCGCATCTATCGCGGTCGCATCAACGAAGAGGCGCTCGAAGTCTGGCTGCCCGGCGGCGTCGATGGACGCACCACGGCACGCGGCATCGACGTCGATGACATGGGACGCGTCTACATCGCCGGTGGACCGAGTGGACGGCTGTGGGTGATCTCGCCCGGCGGCGCAACGCTGGCGTCGCTGTCGACACCGGCAGGCTCGTTCCTCAACGACGTGTGGGTGGCGCCGGATGGCGCGGCCTACTTCACCGACTCGAACCAGCCCCGGATCTGGCGTGTCGCGCAAGGCACCGGCGGGGTCTGGCAGGCTTCGCTGTGGTTGGATGCGGCCGCCACGATCCCGGTCGTGCTGCCAGGGTTCAACCTCGGCGGCATCGTCGCCACGCCGAACGGCCGCTTCCTGCTCGTGGCGCAGGGCACGACCGGGCGGCTGTGGCGGATCGACCTGGCGACCAAGGAGGTGATCGAGGTCGACCTCGGGTCCACATCGCTCGTCAACGCCGACGGCATCGTGCTGCGCGGGCACACGCTGTGGGTGGTGCAGAACTTCACGCGCCAGATCAGCGAACTCCGGCTCGATGGCGACTGGGCGTCGGGCAAGCTGGTCTCCGTGACCGCGACGCCCGCCAACCGCACGTTCACCACCGGCAAGATCGCCAAGGGGCGACTGCTGATGGTCGACAGCCAGTTCGGATTCGCACCGCCGTTCGCGGCGCAGGACCGCGTCGTCGTCACGAAGCTGCCATAGGGGAGCCCCGTCGAGGGCGGGTGCCGAGTCGTCGCTGCCCGTCGGCTTCGTTGTCTTCAGCAGCGGCAGCCCCGTTGGCTTCGGTGCCTTGAAGCACGACTCCATTGCCAGCCGCGAGCACCGGTGGCCCTGGGCGGCGGCTGGAATGGTTCTGCCCGCACACCGGGGCCGAGGCATCGGCGCCTTCCTGCTTCGTGCCATCGTTGCGCACGCCAAGGCGATCGGCTTTGCGCAGGTGCCGTGCAAGCGAGACGCCATGAGGCAAAGCAGCCGAGCAGGCGCTGCACGCCGTGAAGGAGAGGGCCAACACGCGGCCCCGCGATGCCCTGGCCGCGACGCGCCGGCGTAGCGCAGCACGTGCGTGCCGTGCGCGCGCAGAATGCGCGACGATGAACTGCGACGCTCCTGCCGCACCGCGACGCGTGCTGCCCGCCATCGTCATCGCGCAGCTGTTGGGCACGTCGCCGTGGTTCGCCGTCAACGCGGTCATGCTCGACTTGCAGCGCGCCAGCGGCTGGGCCGACACCGCCGTGGCCACGTTGACTTCGGCGCTGCAGCTGGGATTCATCGCCGGCACGCTGGTGTTCGCGCTGCTGGCGGTGGCGGACCGCTTCGCCGCTCGCAGCGTGTTCCTTTCGTGCGCCCTGGCCCCGGCCCCCTGCACCCTGGCAGCGGTGCCGGCGGGGACATCGTTCGGAGGGCGGCTGGTGTGCCGCGCGCTCACCGGCTTCTTTCTGCCCGCCATCTACCCGATCGGCATCAAGCTCGCCGCGCAGCGGTTCCCGCCCGCCCTGGCCCCCCCCCTGGGTTGCCTGATCTGCCCCCTCGCGCC
>CADEEN010000111.1 GCA_902826345.1 uncultured Burkholderiales bacterium
GGCCTCGGCCGGTTGCGCATTGAGCATCTGCAGCGAGCTGATGAGCAGCAGCGTGCCACCGCCGACCTGGAACGAGGCGATGCTGATGCCGAAGAACTCGATGATCTTCAGGCCCGCGACCGCGCTGACGGCGATGACGACGAAGGCCGCGAACGCCGAGATGTTGATCGTGCGCTGGCGCTGCCCGCGCGACAGGTTCTGCGTGAAGGCGATGAAGAACGGCACGACGCCGATCGGGTTGACGATGGCCAGCAGCGCGATCAGCGGCTTCAGGAGATCCATGCCGCGAGCTTAAGCGGCGCGGAGTTGGCGCAAGTAGCGCAGGCCGGCCGCCGTGCGCGGGCCGTACCACGACAGCAGCTCGCCATCGACCAGCCTGACACGCGCCTGCGGGCACAAGGCCTGCGCTTGCGCGATGTGCTCGCTGGTGAACGCGTACGGCTCGCTCGACAACAGCACTTCGCGCACGTCACGCAGCCACGGCTCGTCGCCGTGCAACGTCGGATAGCGCGCCGCGCCGTGCTCACCGCCGCGCACGGCGGGCACGGTACGCCAGCCGGCGCAAGCCAGCAGCCGCGAGATGTAGGTGTCGCGCGCCACCGTCATCCACGGTTCGCGCCAGATGAGGTAGAGCACGGGCAGGTCGAACAGCGGCAGCGTGGCGGCGAGTTCGGCGCTCAGCTCGGCGCGCAACGCGGCGGCGCGCTCGGCCACGCCAGGCAGCGCGGCGAACGCAGCGGCGATCCGGGCGATCAGCGCGTCCACGTCTTGCGGCCCACACGGGTGCGTGACGATGACCTGCGGCACGAACTCGCGCAGCGCGTCGGCGGTTTCGATGCGGTTCTCGTCGACGTTGACGACGGCGTGCGTCGGCGCCAGCCGGCGCAGTTTGGCCAGGTTCACGTCCTTGGTGCCGCCGACCTTGGGCACCGCGGCCGCCTCGGCCGGATGGATGCAGTAGCCGGTGCGGGCGACGACCCACGGCCCCAGGCCGAGCGCGAACAGCAGCTCGGTGACGCTGGGCACGAGGCTGGCGATGCGCGGGGTGGGCGGCTCGGTCATGGCGCAGCGCATGCTACGGGTCAACCCGTAGCCGGGTTTGGCGTCGGCGACCCGGCCCCGCCCAGCGGGTCAGAAAACAACATTTTTCTCGCCCCACATGCACGCGGGCTTGCCATTCCTGAATAATCGGTTCTCCCTGTCTGGAGGCGGCGCCTTTGCTTGAGATCTTCGAGCCGGCTCAAAGCTCCACCTAGGTATTTGTGTGTTTCGATAAGGAGCTTGCCGAATGGGCAACAAGCTATACGTGGGCAACCTCGCCGACAGCGTGCGGGACGAATCGCTGCAATCGGCCTTCGGGCAATTTGGAACCGTCACGTCCGCCAAGGTGAGGATGGATCGTGAGACTGGCCGCTCGAAGGGCTTCGGCTTCGTCGAGATGGGCAGCGACGCCGAGGCGCAAGCCGCCATCAACGGCATGAACGGACAGCCGCTCGAAGGCCGTCCGATCGTCGTCAACGAGGCCCGTCCGCGCGAAGAGCGTCCGGGCGGCTTCGGCGGCGGCGGTGGTGGCCGCAGCGGTGGCGGCGGTTACGGCGGCGGCGGTGGTGGCGGCTACGGCGGTGGCGGTGGCGGTGGTGGCCGCAGCCCCTACGGCGGTGGTGGCGGTGGCCGCAGCGGTGGTGGTGGCGGCGGCTACGGTGGTGGTGGCGGCGGTGGCCGCGGCGGCTACGGCGGGGGTGGCAGCGGCGGCGGCAGCTACGGCGGCGGTGGCCGCGGCCAAGGCTACTGAGCCTTCCACTCACCAAAAGAAAAAGGCGCCTGCGGGCGCCTTTGTTTTTTGCCACCGCGCTCTCAGAGCACGAGCGCCGCCTTGACGAAAACCTCGTCCTTGCGCTGGTGGCCGGGCTCGACCGTGCCGCGCGTGGCACCGACGCTGACGTTGCGGCCGAGGCCGACACGGTGCTGGAAGACGAGCGACGTGGTGCGCATGTCTTCGCGTGCCGGCGCAACGCCGAGCGCCACATCGCCCGCGTAGCGAAAGCGTGCGGCCTGCCAGACGACGCGCAGCGAATCGCGCGCCGTCAGGTGCAGCACGCCGAGCCAGCGCGCAGCGCTGTCGGTCAACACACGCCGGCCATCGCGCTCGATGAACTCGGCTTGCAGCTTCTGCTCCGACTCGACGCCGAAGCCGCCGATCTGGCCGCGCACGGTGGCTTCGATGAAACCGTCGGCGCCACGGCCCAGCCGGTCGGCTTCGACATCGACGCGGTCGCCGACATTGAGCTCCATCGTCAACCGCGTGAACCACGGCGCCGGGTTCCAGCCGATCTGCGCGCCGGCGCCGCGCGTCGGGTGCAGGCGTCCGCCGGGGCGCACGCGCTCGGCGTCGAGGTGCAACTGCAGCCAGCCTTCGCTGTTGCGCGGGCCGGCGAACCAGAGGCCAGGGTGCCAGCGCCGCGCCACGGTCTGGCCGCCGGCGATGCCGGCGGACCGATCGTCGCGCGTCACGATCTGCTCGGTCCACAGGTAGGTTTCGAACTCGTGCGCGGACATGCCGAGCGCGCTGGCCTCGCCCCAGCGCCTGATCAGCTCGCCTTCGAAGCGGCGCACGCCGGCCTGTTCGACAAAGCCGTTGTCGTTGCGAAAGCGCGGTGCGATGTCGTCGAAGTCGGCGTTGACGATCCAGTGGTCGCTGCGGCGGTTCCAGCGCAGCTCCAGCCAGTGGCCGCGCTCTTCGGCCGTGCGCACCGCCTGGCCCTGGACGTCGAAGCCGGCCGTCGTGCGCGAGCCGAGAAGGCGCGCGCGCCACTGGTCTTGCGCGTTGGGCGACCAGTACACGTCGGCGCCTGCGACCGTGTTGCGACCGCGCTCGCCATAGTCGCGGTCACTGATCAGCGCGCCGCTGGTGAACGCGCCGTCGTGGCGGCGAGCACGCAGCAGCGTCGCCTGCGAGGCGCCGTCCTGCGCGAACAGTTCTGTGGCGAACGGGCCGGGCCGCAGCACCAGGCCGCCGCCTTCGTCGCGCAGCGTGAGTGCGGTCGCGTCGGCCTTGGGCGCGCGCCAGGTGGCGCGCAGGCCGTAGCGCGGGTCGGTCACCGAGCGCGAGTAGAAACCGTCGATCGGCTGGTCGATGACGTCGGTGCTCTCGAGGAAGAACGGCCGTTTCTCCGGCACCGAGAGCGCAAAGCGCGTGTTGCCGGCGAGCTGCGGCGCGTCGAGCTCGACCTGCGAAAAGTCCGGGTTCAGCGTCGCGTCGAGCACCCAGTCGGCGCGCGGCCGCCACTTGATGTCGGCGCCGAGCGAGGCTTTGGTTTCGTCCTTCACCAGCACACCGGCGTTGCGTTCACGCGCCGAGCGCAATGTCAGCTCAGGGCGCAGCATCAGCAGGCTGTGCTCGCGCGCGCGCTCGGCTGCCGCTTCGAGGCCTTCGATGACTTGCAGCTCGGCGATGAACGACAGGCCGTCTTTCGTCAGCGGCGCCGACAGCAGCAGCGTGCTCGATGCGCGCGGCACGCTGCGCGCGACCATCAGCCGCCACGGCGCGCCGCCTGCGTGGGGATAGCGCAGCGCGATGAAGGGCAAGCGCACTTCGACGCTGTAGCCGTCGTCGAGTCGCACCGCCGCGGCCTCGACATCGAAGTCGGGCGCGAAGTCTTCGGTGTCGCCAGCGGCGATGTACATGCCGTCGGCGATGACGCCCGCCGCGTTGATCCGCACGAACTGCGCGGCGCGCCGGTCGCCGACGGCGTCGATGATCACGGCGATGAAATCCTGGTCGCGCTTGACCTGGTCGCGGCGCGTCAGCGGCGCGCGGATGTCCTCGGGCGACGGGTCGAACGCGCGCACGCCGACGACCAGCGCGTCGTCCTGCGCCAGCACTTGCACCGTCGTGCGGTATCCCGCCGGCGGCGGTTGGCGGTCGGTCGGCAGGTACTGCCCGAAGCGCTCGTGCAGCGGCGCGCGCTGCCACGCCGGCTCGTCGAGGCGGCCGTCGAGCGTGAGCATGTCGCCGCTGGCCAGCATCAGCGCGCGCGGCTGTGCCGAGGCCGAGCTCGCCCACGCGGCAATGAAGAAGACCAGCGATGCGACGGCGACGCATCGCAACAGCGTCCAGATCGGATGCATTCGAGATTCCCATGCGCGGCCTGCGTGATGACGCCGCCGGCGCGTTGACTGAAGAGGGCGGCCTCGGGCGCGAAGGGCGCGAGCCGCATCGGGGGCTGCGCGAAGCAGCTAGCCGAGAATGTCCTTCGTTGTCATGGGAGCCTCCTTGCAGCGCCATGCGCTCGCGGTGGGAAGGGGCGCAATGTAGCGGTGCTCGCTCACCGAGGCAAGTCCAACGCATCCCCCATGTTGTCTATTCCCCGCGCCGCTTCTTGCGTCCGCGCCCTGCGACGACCTTGTCGAACAGCGCGTTCGGCAAGAGCCGCATCAGCTTGGCGACGAGGCCCATCTGCCACGGAATGACGCGATAGCTCGTGCCGGCGTCGATGGCGCGAAAGGCGCGCTCGGCGAACTCGTCGGCCTGCAGCAGGAAGGGCATGCCGTAGCGGTTGCCCGCGGTCAGCGGCGTGGCGACGTAGCCGGGCAGGATCGTCACCACGCGCACACCACTGCCACGGCAGTCGCCGCGCAGGCTTTCGCAGTAGGCGACGACCGCCGCCTTGCTGGCGCAGTACGCGCCGTGCCCTGGCAGGCCGCGGATCGCGGCGACGCTGGCCACGCCGACCAGCGTGCCCGCACCGCGTTGGCGCATCGCAGCCAGGAAGGGATGGAAGGTCGCCGCCAGGCCGACGTTGTTGATCGCCAGCGTGTCGGCGAGCACGTCGAGGTCGCCGCGGATCTCGGTGTCGATGCCGACGCTGATGCCGGCGTTGGCGATCACCACGTCGGGCAGGCCTTGCGCGGCGATGCAGCGCTCGGCCGCGCCGACGATGCTGTCGATCTGCTGCACGTCCGCGGCGTAGGCAAGGCAGCGTTCGGGGCCGAGGCCTCGAGATTGCATCCAGCTCTCGATCTCGCCAACGCGGCGCGCGGCGAGCGCCAGACGCCAGCCTTGCTTTGCATAGCGCGCGGCGAGCGCTTGGCCGATGCCGCTCGACGCGCCGGTGATGAAGACCAGCGGCGCCGTCATTTTTTCGGCGGCAAGGTGAGCGTGGCGCGCATCGGGCCGCCGAATCTGGCGATACGCGACAGGTGGTCGTAATCGAGCGAGGCCACGCGCATCTCGTTCGTGCCCTGGCGCAAGCGCACCGGCAGGTGCGAGGTCACGCGCTCGGTGTCGAGAAAGGCGTGCAGGAACTCGCTCTCGAATTCGATCGCGGCCGCGCTGGCGGTGGCTTCGCGGCGCACGCGCGCGCCGCCTTGCAGTTGCACCTGCGTCGCATCGCCGTTGGCGACCGCCAAGCGCGCAGTGGCCACGGTGACACCGCCGTCGGGCGCGGTGGCGCGGATCGTCGGCAGGTCGATCTCCATCGTGTCGGTGTCAGGGTAGTGGCGCAGGCGCTCGCCCTGCACCTGCACGCGCAAAGCGCCGTCGGCGCCGAAGCGTTGCAGCGTGAAGTTCTGCATCGTGTAGTCGGGTTCGTGGCGCGGCGGCGCGGCCTCACGTGGCTCAGCAGGGCGCGGCGTGTTGCTGACCAGCCACCAGGTGGCCAGCGCCAGCAAGCCCATCAGGATCAGCGGCAGGTAGGCCGAGACGAACTGGCCGACGCGCCACCAGAACGGTTGCTGCGGCCGCGGCGGCGGGTTCTGCGGGCCCGAGACCGGCAGCGGATCGAGCGGTTGCAGCAGGCTTTCGAGGTCGAGGGCCACGCTAACGGGCATCCAGTGTCGTCAGGTGCCCCTGCAACAGCGCCGCATAGCGCCCGCTGGCCATCAGCAGCAGGTCGCAGCATTCGCGTGCCGCGCCTTGGCCACCGCGCGCGCTGGTGATGTGGTGCGCCACCGCGCGCACTTCGGCATGCGCATTTGGCGGTGCGCAGGCGAACGCGGCGTGGGCGAACAGCGGCAGGTCCGGCCAGTCGTCGCCCATCACGGCGACGTCGGCCCAGTCGAGGGCCAGTGTCTGCAGCAACTCGTTGGCCGCGGCGAGCTTGTCGGCGACGCCGAAGCGCATGTGCTGCAGGCCGAGATCGGCGACCCGTCGGCGCACCGCGAGCGAGTCGCGGCCGGTGATGATGATCGGCGCGATGCCGCCTTGTGCGAGCAGCTTCAGGCCCTGGCCGTCGAGCACGCTGAAAGCCTTGAAGCCTTCGCCGTGCTCGCCGATGTACAGGCTGCCGTCGGTGAGCACGCCATCGACGTCGAAGATCGCCGCCTTGATACCGAGCCCTCGGCCCTGGGCCTTGAGCAGCAACTCCGGCGCAAACGACAGCGCCGGCATCAGATCACTTTCGCCCGCATCAGGTCGTTCGAGTTGAACGCGCCGACGAGCACACCGGCTTCGTCGACGACGAGCATGCAGTTGATCTTGAACTGCTCCATCAGGTCGGCTGCCTCAGCGGCCAGCCGGTCGGCGCGGATCGTGCGCGGTTGGGCGTGCATGACCTCGCCGGCCCTGACGCTGCGCAGGTCGATGCCGCGCTCGATCAGGCGGCGCAGGTCGCCGTCGGTGAAGACGCCGATCGGCCGGCCGGCGTCGTCGGTGATTGCAGTGGCGCCCAGGCCTTTGCCGCCCATCTCGCGCAGCATCTCGGTGAAGGCGGTGTGCGGCGCGACGCGCGGCACCTGTTCGCCCTTGCGCATCAGGTCGCGCACGTGCACCAGCAGTTTGCGGCCGAGCGCGCCGCCGGGGTGCGAGCGCGCGAAGTCGCCTTCCGCGAAGCCGCGCGCGTCGAGCAGCGCCACGGCCAGGGCGTCGCCCAGGGCCATCTGCGCCGTCGTGCTCGCCGTCGGCGCGAGGTTCAAAGGGCAGGCCTCTTGCTCGACGGTGGACAGCAGCACGGCATCAGCATGCTCGCCGAGCGTCGACTGCAGCTTGCCGGTGATCGCGATCAGCGGCACATGGGCGCGCTTGAACACCGGCAGCAGCACGTTGAGTTCGTCGCTCTCGCCGGAGTTGGAGATGGCGATGACGACGTCGGCCGCGGTCACCATGCCGAGATCACCGTGGCTGGCTTCGGCCGGGTGCACGAACATCGCCGGCGTGCCCGTGGAGGCGAGCGTGGCGGCGATCTTGCGGCCGACGTGGCCGCTCTTGCCCATGCCCATGACGACGACGCGGCCGCTGCTCGCCAGAATGATCTGCACGGCGTGCGTGAAGCTCGAAGACAGCCGCGCCTTCGCGCCGAGAAGCGCCGCTGCTTCGATGTCGAGCGTGCGCGCGGCCAATGCAAGCGCGCGATCGGCGTCGAAGGGGGCGGCTTCAGGCATGAGTTCTCGTGTTCTACTGACGATCGATTCTAGGCTTCAGGCTCGCGCCCTTTCGACCGACGCAGATGGCCTCGACCCTCGAACTCGTCCTGCTGTACCTGGTGGCCGCCGTGCTCGGCGTCGTCGTCTGCCGCTCGCTCAAGCTGCCGCCGATGCTCGGCTACCTGGTCGTCGGCGTGCTGATCGGGCCGAACGCGCTGGCGCTGGCCAAGAACTCGGCGGCGGTGGAGTACCTGGCCGAATTCGGCGTCGTCTTCCTGATGTTCGTCATCGGCCTCGAGTTCAACCTGCCGAAGCTGCGCGCGATGCGCTCGCTGGTCTTCGGCCTCGGCCTGTCGCAGGTGACGCTGACGATCGCCGGCGCGCTCATCGGCAACGGTTTGCTGATCTGGCTGTTCGGCTTCACGGCTCGCGCGTGGGAGCTGGGTTATGCAGGCGCGCTGGTGCTCGGCAGCGCGTTCGCGATGTCGTCCACCGCCATCGTCGTCAAGCTGATGGCCGAGCGGCTCGAACTCGAATCGGACCACGGCCGGCGGGTCATGGGCGTGCTGCTGTTCCAGGACTTGGCGGTCGTGCCGCTGTTGGTGTTGATCCCCGCGCTCGGCCAGTCCGGCGGCGAGATGGCGGCTTCGCTCGGTTGGGCCGTCGTCAAGGCGACGGCGCTGCTGGCGTTGCTGCTCACCGGCGGCCAGCAAGCGATGCGCTGGTGGCTGACGTTGGTGGCGCGGCGCAAGAGCGAAGAGCTGTTCGTGCTCAACCTGCTGCTGGTCACGCTCGGCCTGGCTTGGCTGACCGAGCATGCCGGCTTGTCGCTGGCGCTCGGCGCCTTCATCGCCGGCATGTTGGTGGCGGAGACGGAATACAAGCACCAGGTGGAGACCGACATCCGGCCGTTTCACGACGTGCTGCTCGGCCTGTTCTTCATCACCATCGGCATGAAGCTCGACTGGCGACCGGTGGCGGATCAGTGGTTCCTCGTGCTGCTGCTGACGCTGGCGCCGGTGATCGCCAAGTTCGGCCTCGTCGCTTTGCTCGCCCGCGGCTTCGGCGCAGCGCCGGGCACGGCGCTGCGCACCGGGCTGTACCTGGCGCAAGCCGGCGAGTTCGGCTTCGTGCTGCTGACGCTCGGCGCCGACGGCGGCCTGGTCGCGCCGCAATGGCTGAGCCCGGTGCTGGCGAGCATGGTGCTGTCGATGATCGCCACGCCTTTCATCGTCATGTACAGCAACCGCATCGTCTCGCGGCTGTCGGCGTCGGACTGGCTGATGCAATCGGTGGCGCTGACGACGATCGCCAAGAAGTCGATCGCCAACGAGGCCCACGTCATCATCTGCGGCTACGGCCGCAGCGGACAGAACCTGGCGCGGCTGCTCGACGGCGAGCGCATCGCCTACATGGCGCTCGATCTCGACCCGGACCGGGTGCGCCAGGCGGCGGCGGCCGGCCAGAGCGTCGTCTTCGGCGACGCCGCGCGGCTGCGCAGCCTGATGGCCGCCGGCCTGGCGCGGGCCAGCGCGGTCGTCGTGACCTACCCGGACACACCGTCGGCGCTGAAGATCCTGCAGGTGGTGCGCTCGCACGCGCCGCAGGTGCCGGTGGTGGTGCGCACGGTCGACGACAGCGACCTCGACAAGTTGAAGAGCGCCGGCGCCACCGAGGTCGTGCCCGAAGCGATCGAGGGCTCGCTGATGCTGGCCAGCCAGACGCTGGCGCTGGTCGGCGTGCCGATGCGGCGCGTCATCCGCATCGCGCGCGCCGCTCGTGATGCGCGCTACAGCCTCTTGCGCGGCTACTTCCACGGCGCCGACGACGACACGGTCGAGGAGTTGCAGCAGGCGCGGCTGACCAGCGTCACGCTGCCGACCGCCGCGCCGTGCCTGGGCCGGCCGCTGGCCGACCAGGCGCTGCATGCGGTCGGCGTGCAGGTGGTCTCGGTGCGCCGCGCCAGCGGACCGGTGCAGGAGGCCGACGATGCACTGATGCTCGAAGCCGGCGATACCTTGGTGCTGTCGGGGTTGCCCGAGGCGCTGGCGCTGGCCGAGCAGAAGTTGTTGCACGCTTGAGGACGATGATGAAGTGCTCACGTCGCCATGCCCTTGCGGTTGCCGCGGCTGCCACGCTGCCGGCGTACGCGCGCATCGCGGCGGGGCCGGTGCTGCTGATGCGACATGCGCAGACCGATCCCGGCATCGGCGACCCGCCAGGCTTCGTGCTCGGGCGCTGCGCGACGCAGCGCAATCTGTCGCCGCAAGGGCGCGCGCAAGCGCGGGCCTTCGGCGCACGGCTGGCCGCGCTCGGCCTGCGGCCGACGGCGATACGCTCGAGCCGCTGGTGCCGCTGCCTGCATACGGGCGACGAAGTCAAGCTCGGCCTCGGCGTCGGGGCCACGGCTGTTGCGCCGTGGCCGGCTCTCGATTCGTTCTTCGAAGCACGCGAGCGCGAGTCGCAGCAGACGGCCACGCTTTCTCAGCGCGTGAAAGGGATGCGCGGCCCCGGCTTCGAGCTTTGGGTCTCGCACCAGGTCAACATCAGCGCCTTCGTCGGCACGGCAACACAAATGGGCCAGGCGGTGTGGATCAAAGCGCGCGTCGATGGCAGCATCGCGGCCTCGCCGTTCGAGACGTCATGACTGCCCCTCACTCGCTGCGCTCGCACTCCCCCTGGGGGAGGCTCAGGCCGACGCTTGGAAGCGGCCCGGCGCTGTCCTGAGGAGAGCCTTGCGATGTATGCCAAGCCCAGCGCCATCACCGACCCGTCGGCCTACATCCGCGAGCACATCCGCACGGTGCCCGACTGGCCCGAGCCGGGCGTGCTGTTCCGCGACATCACGCCGCTGCTGTCCGACCCGAAGGTGTTTCGCGTGCTGATCGACCAGTTCGTGCACCGCTATTTCGACACGCACCCGGACGCGGTGGCCGGCCTCGATGCACGCGGCTTCATCATCGGCGCGGTGCTGGCGCACGAACTCAATGTCGGCTTCATCCCGATCCGCAAGAAAGGCAAGTTGCCGTTCAAGACGGTCGAGGAAAGCTACGAGCTGGAGTACGGCAGCGCGACGGTGGAGATGCACGCCGACGCCGTGCGCCCCGGCGAGCGCGTGCTGCTGCTCGACGACCTGATCGCCACCGGCGGCACGATGATGGCCGGGCACCGCTTGTTGGAGCGCCTGGGCGCCAGCGTCATCGAAGGCGCGGCGATCGTCGATCTGCCCGAGCTCGGCGGCTCACGGAAGCTGCGCGCGGCCGGGCTGCCGATCTTCACGCTGGTGAACTTCGAAGGCCATTGAGGCCGGAAGCGTCAACTGACGGCTTGACCGAGCTCGATGTTGGCGCGCATGCGCACGCCCATCAGTGCGGCAGCAGCGCGCACCAGCTCCAACGTCAACGCCGCGTTGCGCGCCGCCAGCTCTTCATAGCGCGGGCCGCGCAACGCCCAGACGACGCAGTGGCCCATCGCCTCGACATTGGCCATGCGCGGCTGGTCGCTGAACAGCCCCGCTTCGCCCACCACCGCGCCGGCGCGCAGGATCGACAGCCGCGTGCCGCTTTTCGACGGCTGCACGAAGACCTGCAAGGTGCCGCTTTCGAGCAGGTACATCGTGCGGTCGTGTTCGCCCTGCTTGACCAGCAGGTCGCCGCCGCGCACTTCGTGGCGCGTCAGGAAGGCTTCGAAGGTGCGCCACTGTTCCGGCGTGAAGCGCGGCTTGAACGCGTCGGGGGCATTGAGCGATTGGATCGCGTCGCGCAGCGGCTGGATGGACATGGCGGTCTGGGAATACAGGCTTGGCGATGGTCGCAGGCCGCAGGTCTGCCTTCAACCGCGCAGACGTGGGATGGCGCTCTGCCTGACGCAACCCTCGAGCCGT
>CADEEN010000112.1 GCA_902826345.1 uncultured Burkholderiales bacterium
GAACGCTCGGGGCATGTCTACAGCCGCATCAGCAACCCGACCAACGCCGTGTTCGAAGAGCGCATGGCGGCACTCGAAGGCGGTTCGGGGTCGATCGCCACGGCCAGCGGCCAGGCCGCGCTGCACCTGGCGATCACGACGCTCGCCGGATCGGGCTCGCACATCGTCGCCAGCTCGGCGCTGTACGGCGGCTCGCACAACCTGCTCAGCTACACGCTGGCGCGCTTCGGCATCGCGACCACCTTCGTCAAGCCCGGCGACGTCGATGGCTGGCGCGCGGCAATCCGGCCCGAGACCAGGCTGTTATTCGGCGAAACGCTGGGCAACCCGGGGCTGGACGTGCTCGATTGCCCGAGCGTGGCGGCGATTGCGCACGAGGCTGGCCTGCCCCTGCTGGTCGATTCGACCTTCACCACGCCTTACCTGATGCGGCCGTTCGAACATGGCGCCGACCTGATTTTTCATTCGGCCACCAAATTCCTTTGCGGCCACGGCACCGTCGTCGGCGGCGTACTGGTCGATGGCGGCCGCTTCGATTGGAGCCGTGCGACACGCTTTCCCGAGCTGAATCAGCCGTACGCCGGCTTTCACGGCATGGTGTTCTCGGAAGAATCCACCGACGGCGCCTTCCTGCTGCGGGCGCGCCGCGAGGGCCTGCGCGATTTCGGCGCCTGCATGAGCCCGCACACCGCGTGGCTGATGCTGCAAGGCATCGAGACGCTGCCGCTGCGCATGGCGCGGCATGTGGAGAACACGCGCAAGGTCGTCGAATTTTTGGCGGCGCATGCAATGGTGTCGGCCGTCGGCTACCCGGAACTCGAAGGCCATCCGAGCCACGCGCTCGCCAAGCAACTCCTGCCCAAAGGCTGCGGCGCCGTCTTCAGCTTCGACCTCGAGGGATCGCGGCAGCAGGGCGTGGCCTTCATCGAAGCGCTGAAACTCTTCTCGCACCTGGCCAACGTCGGCGACTGCCGCTCGCTCGTGATTCACCCGGCCTCGACGACGCACTTCCGCATGGACGACGCTGCGCTCGCGGCGGCGGGCATCGGGCCCGGCACGATCCGCTTGTCGATCGGGCTCGAAGATGCAAACGATCTGATCGACGATCTCAAGCGCGCACTCAAAGCGGCGCAGCGCGCATGAAGCTCACCGTGCAAGGCAAGCAAGCCTACGCCTACACGGGCGGCAAGCCCTTCGACCCCTCGCTGCCGACGATCGCCTTCGTTCACGGCGCGCTCAACGACCACAGCGTCTGGACGCTGCTCGCGCGCTGGGCCGCGCACCACGGCTTTTCCGTGCTCGCGCTCGATCTGCCCGGCCACATGCGCAGCGCCGGTCCGGCATTGAAGAGCGTCGAAGCGATGGCCGACTGGTTGCTCGCGCTGCTCGATGCGGCCGGTGTGCAACGCGCCGTGTTCGCCGGCCACAGCCTGGGCTCGCTCGTCGCGCTCGAAGCGGCGGCGCGCGCGCCGGATCGCGCCACGCGCTTGTTGATGCTCGGCACCGCGGTGCCGATGCCGGTGACCGAGGCTCTGCTCGGCGCCTCGCGCGACGCGCCGCACGAGGCGATCGAGATGGTCGTGACCTACTCGTTCTCGACGCTCGCCGCCAAGCCGTCGTACCCCGGCCCCGGCGTCTGGCTGCGCGGCAGCGCGCGCGGCCTGATGCGCCAGGTGCTCGCGCACGGCGGCGACCCGCTGCTGTTCAACACCGACTTCGCCGCGTGCAACGACTACGAAGGTGGCCTGGTGGCCGCCGAGCGCGTGCGCTGTGCATCGCATTTGATCCTCGGCGAGTTCGACCAGATGACGCCGCCGCGCAGTACGCGCGGCATCGCCGCCGCGTTGAAAGCCACCGTGCACACGGTGCCCGCCGGCCACTTCCTGATGCAGGAATCACCCGATGCGGTTCTAGGGGTGCTGCGCCGCGCACTGGGTTGACGCAGCGCCGAGCCGCGCCTAACTTGACAACATAGAAAACCAACCCGCAATGGGTTGGTGTGTCGGAACCGCCTCCGGCCTTCGCTCGCCGCGCATCGCGCCGGCGTAACTCCTCCCCCCGACAAACGACGCGCCGCCGGACTCGATGTCCGAGCATCTGCACGCGTCTCGTACTACCCAGCAAGACCCGTGCGAAACGCACTCAGCCAAGGAGCACACCATGTGCAAGTTCTTCGTCCCGCTCACCGGCGCCGCGCTGCTGCTTGCCCTCGGCGGCGCCCTGCTCGCCAACGACAGAGCGCCGGGCCTGACGCACGGCGCCGCCGCGTTGCGCGCCGCCGCCGACAGCGCCGCCGACCCCGCCGCCGCCGCTGCGAGCCACGACGCCGCGCGTCGCCGACTGGCCGCGCCCGGCCGCGCGCCCTTCCTGCTGTCGCCGTTCGGACACGTGCCGCCGCCCGCGCCGGAGTCGCTGCCGGCCGACGCCGGCGTGCGCACGCGCAGCGGCGCATACCTCACGCGCGACGAGGCCGACGCGCTGGCCGGCGAGATGCGCGGCGACGTGGTCTGGGTCGATGTCGGCTGCTGCGGCGCGTCCGACATCGAACGGGCGCAGGGCCATGTCGCAGGCATGCTCGCCGCCGACAACCTGACCGATGACGCGCCGGTGTTCGTCTCCGGCGCCGACCTCGCCGCCGCCGCGCAGCTCGTCGATCGCTTGAGCGCACAGCGCCTGACGCGCGTCTTCCTGGTGACGCGATGACCGGCGCCGCGCTAACGCTCCCACTGAAGCGCCGCCGCCTTCTGTGTGCGTGCCCCGCGCTGCTCGCTGCACCGGTGCTGGCGTCCTGCGGCGGCGCTGCTCGCGCCGTGCCCCGTGAAGACGAGCCGCGTGCGGCCACGGCCACGGCCGCACCGGCACGCTGCGCACTGGTGCTCTCGGGCGGCGGCCTGCGCGGCTTTGCGCACCTGGGCGTGCTGCGCGCGCTGCAACGGCTCGGCCTCGAGCCCGATCTGATCGTCGGCAGCAGCATCGGTGCGGTGATCGGCGGGCTCTACGCCTCCGGCGTGCGCATGGATATCGTCGAGCGCCTGGTGTTGGCGCCAGAGATGGACCCGTGGAGCAGCCTGCTTGTCTCGCCCGAGTCGCGCAGCGCCGGCCTCGGCGCCTTCCTGCAGGCCACGCTGATGCAGCGGCGCATCGATGACTTCCCGCGCCGCTTCGCCGCCGTGGCAACCGCGCGCGACAGCGGCGAGGTCCGCGCCTTCGGCGGCGGCGACGCGGCCTGCGCCATCCTCGCTTCGGCCGCGCTGCCGGGCGCTCTGGCACCGGTGACGATCGGCGAGCGCGAGTTTGTCGATGGCGGCCTGTCGCAGCCGCTGCCGGTACGCGTGGCGCGCGCGATCGGCGCCGAGCGCGTGATCGCGGTCGATGTCGGCTTTCATCCCGAAGTGCCGGCGCCCAGCGGACGCATCGGTTCTGTCTTTCACGCCGGTTTCCTGATGGCGCGCAACCTGTCGGTGCCCGATCGCGCGCTGGCCGACTGGCTGATCGAGCCCGAGTTGCCGCCGGTGCCCGAGATCACGCTGGCGCGGCGCGCCGCGCTCATCGACTGCGGCGAGCGTGCGGCGATGGTGTGGGCGCCTGCGCTGCGCGCCGCGCTCGAACCGCCGCTCCTCGCGACAGGGACCGTGCGATGAGCGCTGACGACCTGATCGTCATCGCCTACAGCGCCTCGAACGCGCTGCGCGTGGCCTCCTACGCACCGCAGCTGTGGTGCGTGGCCCGCGACCGCAGCGGCGCGCAGGCGATCTCCTGCCTGAGCTGGAACCTGTGGGTCGCCGCCAACGCCACCACCGCGCTCTACGCCTGGACGCAGTTGCACGACGTGCTGCTGACCGTCGTCAACGCCGCCAACGCCGCGTGCTGCGCCGGCGTGGTGCTGATCACGCTGGCCAAACGGTCCGCGCACACCCGCGCCACAACGGCGCCAACGCTCCCTGACTGGAGACTGCCATGACATCGAATCACGTTCATCACCGCGGCCCGCCCTCACTGCGCCGCGGCGGCGGCGCTGTTCTGGCCGCGAGCATCGCCGCGGCAGCGATCGTCGGCCTGTTGACCTTGGTGCAAAGCGTGCCGCCCGCTGCGCAGACCCTCGTGCCGGCCAGCGCCGAAAGCGCACCGCGGCGCGACGCCACAGAGCCGATCGACGCCGGCGTCGATTGGCAACGCGTAGAGCACGCGCCCGAGGCCGACGGCGCCTCGGTGGCGGCGTACGAGCGATGACCCCGGCGCCCTGCGGCGCATCGACATATTGGGGATGTGCACCGCCAGGGGGCTGGCTACGATCGGGCGTCGTCATCCGACGTTCGCTGGAGCCTGCCCATGGGCGACGTCACGCAATTGATCGCGCAGGCGCGCGACGGCGATCGCAGCGCCTTCGACCGCTTGTTCACCCTGCTCTACCCGGATTTGCGGCGCATCGCCCATGCCCGACTGTCGGGCCATGTACGCGACGCGGCGCTCGACACCACGGCACTGGTGCACGAGTGTTATCTCAAGTTCTCGCAGGCCGAGCGGTTGACGCCGGGCGACCGCGTGCATTTCCTGGCCTACGCAGCGAGCGCGATGCGATCGATCATCGTCGATGCCGCTCGCGCCAGCCTCTCCCAGCGCCGCGGCGGCGACGCGGCGCACGTCACGCTCAACACCAACGTCGCCGACGAAGTGGCCAGCCCCGAGTGCGAAATCCTCGACGTGCACGCGGCGTTGGGCGAACTCGGCAAGCTCGACCAGCGCCTGGTGCGCGTCGTCGAGATGCGCTACTTCGGCGGCATGACGGACGAAGACATCGGGGCAGCGCTCGGCCTCACCGACCGCACGGTGCGGCGCGATTGGGAGAAGGCGCGGCTGTTGCTGGCCAGCGCGTTGCGGGACTGAACGCCTCGCCGCAGGCGGCCCTCTGACCATGACCGACTTGAGCGCGCTGTCGCCGCACTGGCCTGAAGTCAGCGCGCTGCTCGACGAGGTGCTGGCACTGCCGGCCGCACAGCGTTCGGCCTGGCTCGAGCAACTGAGCAGCGAGCATGCGCCGTGGAAAGACACGCTGCGTGAGTTGTTGACCACGCACACAGGCGTAGAAACCGGCGACTTCCTGGGCACGCTGCCGAAGCTCGAACCGACAGCCTCGCCGCACGCAGCCGACGCCGAGCCCGCCGCCGGCGACAGTGTCGGCCCGTATTGCCTGATCGCCGCGCTGGGCCAAGGCGGCATGGGCACAGTGTGGCTGGCCGAGCGCGCAGACGGACAACTCAAGCGGCAGGTGGCGCTGAAGCTGCCACGCATGGCGTGGGGCAGCGGTCTGTCCGAGCGGCTGGCACGCGAGCGCGACATCCTGGCGACGCTGGCTCACGCCAACATCGCCCGCCTCTACGACGCAGGCGTCGATCGACAGGGCCGGCCCTATCTGGCAATGGAGCATGTAGAGGGCCAGCCGATCGACGTCCATTGCCGCGAGCGTTCATTGCCGCTGCGTGCGCTCATCGGATTGCTGCTGCAGGTCTGCGATGCGGTGGCGCACGCGCACGCGCGGCTGGTGGTGCACCGCGATCTCAAACCGTCCAACATCCTCGTCACCGCCGAAGGCCAGGTGCGCCTGCTCGATTTCGGCATTGCCAAACTGATGGGGGGTGACAGCGTCGAAGAGACGGCACTGACACGTCAGTCGGGGCGCGCGCTGACGCTGGACTACGCCAGCCCAGAGCAGATTGCCGGTGCGCCTCTTGGTACGGCGAGCGACGTCTACAGCCTGGGCGTCGTCGCCTTCGAGCTGCTGGCCGGCGGCCGTCCCTATCGTTTGAAGCGCGGCAGCGCCGCTGAACTCGAAGAGGCCATCGCAACGGCCGACCCGCCCGCGGCGAGCCAAGCGGCGCGCGACCCGGTACGGTGCAAGCAACTCGCCGGTGACCTCGACGCGATCCTCAACATGGCGCTGAAGAAGAAACCAGAACAACGCTATGCAACGGCGACGGCGATGGCCGACGACCTGCAGCGCTATCTCGGCGGCCACCCGGTGCTGGCGCGGCGTGACAGTCGTTCCTACGTCACGCGCAAGTTTGTTGCTCGCCACCGGGTTTCGGTGGTGGCGGCGGCGGCGATTTTCACGACCTTGGGGGTGGGTCTGGGTGTGGCCCTGTGGCAGAACGCCGTGGCACGTGAAAGTCTGCGCCGCGCGTCAATGGCGCTGGAGCGCGAGAACGGCGCGCTGACGCTACAGCTGGAAACGCTGAGCGCTGTCGCGGCATGGGATCCGAAGACTTTCGCAGAACCCGGTTCGGTTTCTCGCATGCTGCAGAGCAAGTTCGCCGAGCTCGAGAAACGCTACAGCGATCGACCGTACGTGCAACTCGCCTTGTTGAATGCGGTTGCAACGCAACTGCCTTACTTCGGCGACTACGAAGGTGCGCTCGCGGCGTGGCAACGCTACCTGCCGATGGTCAAAACCCATCGCGGCGACGCGCAGCAGTTGCTCGAAGGCTACATCGGCGCCAGCAAGGCCCTCTACTACTTGGGCCGCTGGCGCGAGCTCGAAGAGGTGGCGCGGGAAGGATTGGCCGTCACCGCTTCGGCCCCCGGCGTGGTCGTCACGCGAGCCGAACTGGCTCACGAACTGCGCATCGCGCTGCAGGTGCGCGGCGAGCGAGCACAGGCCCGCGCCCTGCTCGACGAGCACAGCCGGGCGGTCGAGAGCAGCGACCAGTCCGATCACAAGGTGCATTGGGACAACCTTCTGGACCGAGCCGCTCTCGAGCTTGGCTATGACGATGTCCAAGCGCTGCGCGCGGCGACGCAG
The DNA here is from genome assembly GCA_902826345.1 of uncultured Burkholderiales bacterium. Taxonomy (GTDB): domain Bacteria; phylum Pseudomonadota; class Gammaproteobacteria; order Burkholderiales; family Burkholderiaceae_C; genus CADEEN01. The sequence continues at coordinate 6,797 of CADEEN010000112.1, forward strand.
GCACACGCGGGCTACGAGGCTCACTCCGACGCGACCCTGTCGCAACGCGGCATCAGCGCCATCTTCGTCGGCCTGGCGCACGTGGCCCTCGGACAGTTCGCGCCAGCCGAAGCCGCGATGAACACCGGACTCAGGCACTACGAGAGCATCTTCAGCCATGAGCATGCCGAGTCGGTGCGATCGCTCGGACGGCTGGCGCACACCATCGCCGCCGCACAACAATACGACAGGGCCGCACGATTGCTCGCAGAGCGGCGGCGCGAAGTCGAGGCCGGACTCGCAGACGAAAACACATCAACTGCGCAGCGCCTGCTCGCTGCGCGCGAATTCGAGGTGGCCGTGATGCACGGCGACCTCGAGACCGCGAATCGCCTGGCCGCGCCTGCACGCGCGGCCGCGGCGCAAGCCAACAGTGAACGCGAGCGCGGCCCCGGCATCCTCACCGAAGCGCGCTGGCAGCTCCTGGCCGGTCGCGCCGACACCGCTGCGCTGGTGATCAAGGGCTGGCTCGACCGCCTCGCACCGGCGTTCTCCGGCGAACCGATGGTGTTCCGCGCCCACCTGATTCGCGCGGAAGCAGAAATGGCCCAGGGCCGATACGACTCGGCCGCCTCGATGCTGGATGCCACGCTGCACGACATGCGCGCAAAGGGCGCCACCCGCAATTGGGGCTACAGACAAGGGCTGGAGCTGGCCGCTGTCGTGGCGGCGATGCAGGGCAAAGCAAACGATGCCTGGATCACCTTGGAGCGCATCGAACGCGAGTCCGGTGTCGCGGCCGTCAGTCCATCGTCAGGCGTCGAAAGAGCCGAGTCGCTGCGACGCCGAGCCACCGTGTTGCACGCGGCCGGCCGTGCGGCGGACGCAGCTGCATTCGAGCAACCCTTGACCGAGGCGCTGCAGGGTCAACATGGTGCGAGCCCCCGGTTGGCTTGGTTGACGGCAAAGCCATGAGTTGCCTCAACGGGTACATCGTGGGCCCGGAAGCTCCATCGGCAGTCGGGTGATGTACCGCGACATCTGGCTCGGCCGCATCAAGCTCTGACCTGGTCCGGCGAGATCACGTTGACCAGCACGACCTGGCCTTCGCCCTCGCGCTCGCGGCTGCGCAGCCACCACACCGCGCCCTTCTTCACCGCCCACGGCTGCGCCGCGCCCGACAGCAGTTGCGCGGCGACCAGACCGAGTGTCGGCTGGTGGCCGATCACGAGCACCGGCTCCTTCGCATCGGGCCAGCGCGCGACTTCGAGCACCGCCGTCACCGACGCATCCGGCGCCAACGCCGGCAGCGTGCGGAACTTGCGCTCCAGCGCCAACGCCGTCTGCTGCGTGCGCCGCGCCGGGCTGACGATCACGCGCGTCGTTGCCGGCAGATGCTGGTTCAACCACGCCGCCATGCGCGCGGCCTGGCGCTCGCCGCGTGAGGTCAGCGGGCGTTCGAGGTCATCGAGCTCAGTGCCCGACTCCACCGCTTCGGCGTGACGCCACAGGATCAGGTCCATCCGTACTTCTTCATCAAGGCCTGCTGCGCGCTGACTCCGTTGTCGTCGACACGCCGGTAGCGGCCGTCGCCATGCATCTCCCACGCATCGCGCGTGTCGTGCAGGTAGGGCACCAGGCATTCGTCGATCACGCGCTGGCGCAGCGCCGCGTCGCGCACCGGCCAGGCCAGCTCGATGCGGCGGAACATGTTGCGGCCCATCCAGTCGGCCGACGACAGCAACAGCACCTCGTCGTCGTCACTCTCGCCCCAGCGGAAGTACATGACCCGCGAGTGCTCGAGAAAGCGGCCGACGATCGAGCGCACGCGGATGTTGTCCGACACGCCGGCCACACCCGGCCGCAGCAGGCAGGCGCCACGCACGATCAGATCGATCTTCGCGCCGGCGCGCCCCGCCGCGTGCAGCGCGTCGATCAATCCGGCGTCGGTGAGCGCGTTGAACTTGGCGGCGATGCGCGCCGGGCGCCCGGCGCGCGCTGCTTCGGCCACCTGTTCGATGTGCTGCACCAGCCGCCGGTGCAGCAAGAACGGCGCCGTCACCAGGCGCTGCGGCCGCCGCGTGCGCGTCTGGCTGGCGAGCTGGTGGAACACGGCCAGCGCGTCGTCGCACAGCGCCGCGTCGGCGCTGAGCACGCCGACGTCGGTGTACAGCCGCGCCGTGCGCGGGTTGTAGTTGCCGGTGGACAGGTGCACGTAGCGCCGCAGCACCGCGCCTTCCTGTCGCGTCACCAGCAGCAGCTTGGCGTGCGTCTTCAGGCCGACGATGCCGTACACCACCTGCGCCCCCACCGCCTCCAGCCGCTCGGCCCAGTTGATGTTGGCCTCTTCGTCGAAGCGCGCCTGCAGCTCGACGACGACCATCACCTCCTTGCCGCGCCGCGCTGCTTCGAGCAGCAGATCCATCAGCACGCTGTCGGCGCCGGTGCGGTAGATGGTCTGCGCGATGGCCAGCACCTGCGGGTCGTTCACCGCCTCGCGCAGAAACGCCACCACCGGCTCGAAGCTTTCGAACGGGTGGTGCAGCAGCACGTCGCCTTCGCGCAGCGCAGCAAACACCGAGCGCTCGCGCGGCAGGCGCTTGCCCGGCCACGCCGGCTCGAACGGCGCGAAGCGAAGCTGCGGTTGGTCCTTGGCTTCGCTGGCCTGGTCGATCAGCTGCGCCAGCCGCACCAGGTTCACCGGCCCGTTGACGCGGTACAGCGCGGCTTCCGGCAGGGCGAACTGCTGCAGCAGGAACTGCGACAACTCGGCCGGGCAGGTGTTGACCACTTCGAGCCGCACCGCTTCGCCGAAGTGGCGTGTGGACAAGCCGCTGCGCAAGGCTTGGCGCAAGTTCGTCACCTCGCGCTCGTCCACCGCCAGCTCCGAATCACGCGTCACGCGGAACTGCGAAAACGCCTCGACGCGGCGGCCGGGAAACAAGCTCTCCAGGTGCGCGCGGATCACCGACGACAGCAGCACGAACCCCTGCTGCCCTTTTTTGCATAGCGCATCCGGCAAGCGGATCACGCGCGGCAGCACGCGCGGCACCTTGACGATGGCGATGCCGTTCTCGCGCCCGAACGCATCGCGCCCCGACAGGCGGGCGATGAAGTTCAGGCTCTTGTTGGCCACCAGCGGAAACGGATGCGACGGGTCCAGGCCCACCGGCACCAGCAGCGGATGCACCTGCTGCTCGAAGAACTCGGCCACCCAGCGCCGCTGCGCCGCCGTGCGCTCGGCATGGTTGACGACGACGATGCCGGCCTGCGCCAGCGCCGGCATCACCCGGTCGTTGAACAGCGCGTACTGCTCGTCGATCAGCGCGTGCGCGCTCGCCGCCAGCGCATCGAGCTCGCGCCGCGCCGCCGCGGTGTTGCGCTCGCGCACCGCCTCCATGTAGTCGGCAAAGCGCACCTCGAAGAACTCGTCGAGGTTCGACGAGACGATGGTGACGTAGCGCAGGCGCTCGAGCAGCGGCACGTCGTCGCGCTCGGCTTGCGCCAGCACGCGACGGTTGAAGTCGAGGATGGCCTGCTCGCGGTCGAGCGGCACCTGGGCAGGCGCTGCCGGCGCTGCCGCCGGCTTGTCAGCCACGGGCAGCGCCAAGCCCGCGGCGGCCTTGTCGTTCATCGAATCAGTTTATGAAGCTTTTGCGACGCCGGCATGACAGCGCGCCACCCCCCACGTTTCACGGGGCGTCACGTGGCAAGGCGGCCGGCGGCTCCCCACCTTGAAGGATGAGTTGGCCGCCGTCAGCGCCCGACACTGCCGACGCAACACAGGGGCCCGCCATGACCGCTCGACAAATGATCCGCGTTTTCTCGGCACTCGCCTTGACGTCCATGCTCGGCGCCTGCGCTTTCACGCCCTACCGCACCTCGGGCCAGCCGTGCACGATCGACCAGCCGCACCTCACCGACAAACGGAACTTCGACTGGGAAGGGACAGCCGACGGCAGCAGGCCCTGCGCTCAGAGCTGGCAGGTGCAGGTGACCAGGCCGCTGCCGTTCTCGATGAACTTCGTCGAGATCGATGAGCAGGGGATGCTCGCCAGCCGCGCACAGGCCGAGGCGGCGATCGCGCATGCGTCGCTCGAAGAACCCGACGGCTCGTACGTGGTCGTCTTCGTGCACGGCTGGCACCACAACGCGAGCAGCACCGACGGCAACGTGCGAGGCTTCTACGACGCGCTGGCGCTGTCCAGCCGCTGGAACAAGAGCCGCAAGATCAAGGGCATCTACATCGGCTGGCGCGGCGATTCGCTGCCCGTGCCGGGCTTGCGCTACATCACCTTCTGGGACCGCAAGAACACCAGCGACGAAGTCGGCCGCGGCGGCTTGCTCGAGTTCCTGCTGCGCCTCGAAGACGGCGTGAAGAACGGCTCGAACGGGCGCAACAAGCTGCTGCTCGTCGGGCACAGCTTCGGCGCCTCTGTGACCTTCAACGCGCTGGCGCACACC
>CADEEN010000113.1 GCA_902826345.1 uncultured Burkholderiales bacterium
GACGTCGAACTGGCCGCTGCCGTCGCTCGTCCAGCGCACGCCCTCGGCCGCCGGCAGCCCGGCGCGGCGCGTCTCGACCGTGATCTTGTCGGCGACGATGAAGCCCGAATAGAAGCCGACGCCGAACTGGCCGATCAGATTCGCGTCGCCCTTCTTGTCGCCGAGCTTGGCGATGAAGTCACGCGTGCCGCTCTTGGCGATCGTGCCCAGGTGCTCGATCGCCTCGGCCTCGCTCATGCCGATGCCGTTGTCGCGGATGGTGATCGTCTTGGCCGCTTCGTCGAAGAAGACATGGATCTTCAACTCGCTGTCGTTATCGAACAACGCTGCGTTGTCGAGCGCCTCGAAGCGCAGCTTGTCGCAGGCATCGCTGGCGTTGGAGACCAGCTCGCGCAGGAAGATCTCCTTGTTCGAGTACAGCGAGTGCGTGACGAGGTGCAGGATCTGCTGGACCTCGGCTTGGAAGGAAAGGGTTTGCTTCTGGCTCATGTGCAAAGAATGTAGCGGAGCGAAAACTCAAGCGTAACGCGCTGCGGTCAAGCCGTTCATGTCGATCGCCGGCTCGCGCCCCCCGATCAGATCGGCGAGCACGCGCGCCGTGCCTGCGGCCATCGTCCAGCCGAGCGTGCCGTGGCCGGTGGCGAGGAACAGGTTCGGCATCTCCGTGCCGCCGACCACCGGCGTGCCGTCGGGCGTCATCGGCCGCAGGCCGCACCAGAATTCGCTGCGGCCCAGGTCGCCACCGTCGGGGAACAGGTCGGCGACAACATGCATCAGCGTGCGCCGCCGCGCTTCGTGCAGGCGCAGCGTGTAGCCGGCGAGCTCGGCCGTGCCACCGACGCGGATGCGCTCGCCCAGGCGCGTGATGGCGATCTTGTGCGTCTCGTCCATCACGGTGGATTCCGGTGCGCCGCGCGCGTTGGTGATCGGCACGGTGATCGAGTAGCCCTTCACCGGGTACACGGGGATCTCGATGCCCAGCGGCGACAGCAGTTTCGGCGAGTGGCTGCCGAGCGCGACGAGGTAGGCGTCGGCCTGCACCCGGCCCTGCTCGGTGACGACGCCGGTGAGGCGCTTGCCGTCGGTGAGCAGCGACGTGATGGACTCGTTGAAGCGCAGCGTCGCGCCCTTGGCCCGAGCCATCTCGGCGATGCGGTTGGTGAACTTGAAGCAGTCGCCGGTCTCATCACCAGGCAGGCGCAAGCCGCCGACGAACTTGTCGCGCACCCGCGCCAGCGCCGGCTCGTGCGTGATGCAGCCCTCGCGGTCGAGCACCTGATAAGGCACCTGGTAGCGATCGAGAATCGCCGTGTCCTTGGCCGTGCCGTCGAGTTGCTGCTGCGTGCGAAAGAGTTGCAGCGTGCCCTGCATGCGCTCGTCGTAGGTGACGCCGGTGGACTGGCGCAGCGCCACCATGCAATCGCGGCTGTACTCGGCCAGACGCACCATGCGGCCCTTGTTCAGCTCGTAGCGCGCGCTCGTGCAGTTGCGCAGCATCGCCAGGATCCAGCCGATCATCGGCCAGTCGAGGTGCGGGCGCAGCACCAGCGGGCGATGGTTCATCAGGATCCACTTCACCGCCTTCCACGGCACACCCGGCCCGGCCCACGGCGCCGAGTAGCCTGGCGAGACCTCACCGGCGTTGGCGTAGCTCGTCTCCAGGGCAGGCCCCTTCTGGCGCTCGATCAACGTGACTTCGTGACCATCGGCCGCCAACTCGTAGGCGGCGGTACAACCGATCACGCCGCCGCCCAGCACCAAGACCTTCATGCGCACCTCCTTCGCGCAGTGTAAGCAGCGACAATCACGCGATGATCACGCCCGACGTCGCCCCCCGCCGCGAGTTCAACGACCCCGATGCCGCACTCGCCCACGCCAGTGCGATCTACGACGCCGGCGTGGCCCACCTGCGCCAACAATTGCAGGCCTTTCTCGACGGCGATCTTCCCGGCGATCGCGTGCGCGCCACCTACCCCTACGTGCGCCTGCGCGTCGACACGGTGATGCGCGCCGACTCTCGCCTGGCTTACGGCTTCGTCGCCGGCCCCGGCCGCTACGAGACCACGCTGACGCGACCCGACCTCTTCGGCTCCTACTACCGCGAGCAGTTCCGCCTCTTGCTGCGCAACCATGCGGTGGCGCTCGAAGTCGGCGCCAGCGACGAGCCGATCCCGGTGCACTTCTCGCTCGCCGAAGACGATCACCTCGAGGGCACGCTGACGCCGCAGCGCCGGCAGTTGATGCGCGACCTGTTCGATCTGCCCGACCTGGCGGCGATGGACGACGGCATCGCCAACGGCAGCTTCGAGCCCGGGCCACGCGAAGCGCACCCGCTGTCGCTGTTCACCGCGCCGCGCGTGGACTACTCGCTGCACCGCATGCGCCACTACACTGGCACGCGGCCCGAGCATTTTCAGAACTTCATCCTCTTCACCAACTACCAGTTCTACATCGACGAGTTCATCAAGCTCGGCCGCGAGACGATGAGCGCTGCCGGCTGCGAGTACGCCGCTTTTGTCGAGCCCGGCAACGTCATCACGCACAAAGGCGGCAAGACCGACGGCATCGCGCCGCCGCGCCTGCCGCAGATGCCGGCCTACCACCTGACGCGGCCGGACAGCTCGGGCATCACGATGGTCAACATCGGCGTCGGCCCGGCCAACGCCAAGAACATGACCGACCACATCGCCGTGCTGCGGCCGCATGCGTGGATCATGCTCGGCCACTGCGCGGGGCTGCGCAACACGCAGCAGCTCGGCGATTACGTGCTCGCCCACGGCTATGTGCGTGAGGACCATGTGCTCGACGAGGAGCTGCCGCTGTGGGTGCCGATCCCGGCGCTGGCCGAAGTTCAAGTCGCGCTCGAACGCGCCGTCGCCGACGTGACCAAGCTCGAAGGCTACGAGTTGAAGCGCGTGCTGCGCACCGGCACCGTCGCCACCACCGACAACCGCAACTGGGAGCTGCTGCCGCACCCGGGCCCGGAGCGCCGCTTCAGCCAGAGCCGGGCCGTTGCGCTCGACATGGAAAGCGCGACGATCGCCGCCAACGGCTTCAGATTCCGCGTGCCTTACGGCACGCTGCTGTGCGTGTCCGACAAGCCGCTGCACGGCGAGATCAAGCTGCCGGGCATGGCCAACCAGTTCTACCGCGAGCGCGTCGATCAGCACCTGCGCATCGGCATGCGCGCCATCGAGCTGCTGCGCGAAGACGGCATGGCCTCGCTGCACAGCCGCAAGCTGAGGAGCTTCGCCGAAGTGGCGTTTCAGTAGTGACCGCGCTCAGCCGAGCGCAGGCTGCATCGCGCGCGTGATCGCGTCGCGCTGCTTCGCATCCGGCAGCGGGCCACGCAAAGCGGCAAGGTTCTGCTCGACATGCTCTGGGTTCGTCGTCGCCGGAATGGCAACCGTCACCGCAGGGTTCGCCAGCTCCCACTTTAGAACCAGCGTCGCCCAGTGCGCGCAGCCGAGTTCCGCGGCCACGGGTGGCAGCGGCGCGCGTGACAGGCGACTCAACAGCCCACCGCCATCGAACGGCCGGTTGATGATCACCGCGACGCCCTTCTTCGCCGCCAGGTCGAGCAGCGGCTCGGCGCTGCGGTCGGCCGGGCTGTAGGTGATCTGCAAAACGTCGATGCCGCGCTCGGTTTCGAGGATGCGTTGCACGAGATCGTGATCACGGCCGTGCGATGTCGTGATGCCGATCAAGCGCGTCAGCCCTTGCGCTTTCCACTCGCGCAGCGTCGGCAGGTGCGAGCGCCACGACAGCAGGTTGTGGATCTGCATCAGGTCCACACGCGGCAGCTTCCACAGACCGAGCGAGCGGCGCATCTGGGTGGGGCCGTAAGGACCGAGGGCCGTCCAAACCTTGGTCGCGGCGAACAGCCGTTTGTCGTCACGGGGCAGCACGACGCCGAGCAGCGCCTCGGCCTGGCCGTACATCGGCGACGAGTCGATCACGCGACCGCCGCCGGCGAAAAAGCGCTCGATCACTTCGCGCCGACGCGCCACTGCCGCAGCGTTGCCGAGCGGCACGTCGAAGGTGAGCCAGGTGCCGAGGCCGACGGCGGGCACGCGCTCGCCGGTGGAAGGAACCGGGCGCGCCAACAAACCTGCTGCCATCGGTTGCGCCATGGCCAGCCAAGGCGCGCACAACCCGAGACTCAGAACACCTCGCCGCCACATGGGACGCCTTGTAGCACTGCGCCCCGGCCGAGCAGTGGCCAGGGTTATGTAGCTTTATCTACATTGCTGTAGTAATCTCTTCACATGCGCTGGTGCCTGCTCGTGCTTTCACTGCCCACCGACAACACCGCCGCTCGCATGCGGGCCTGGCGTGCGCTGAAGGCCGGTGGCGCGGTGGCGTTGCGCGACGGCGTGTATGCGCTGCCCGATGGCCCGGCCCAGCGCGACCAACTGCGCGAGGTGGCGGCCGACGTGCGCGCCAACGGCGGCAGCGCGCGGCTGATGGTGGAAGTCACCGCTGAGGAGCCGATCGAGCCGCTGTTCGATCGCAGCGCCGACTTTGCGCCGCTGGTCGAAAACGCCAAGGCTGCGCTCGCGCAACCCGACGCGGCGCGCAGCGCGCGCCGCTTGCGCAAGACCTTCGAGCAGTGGGCGGCCATCGACTTCTTTCCGGGCGAAGCACAACGCCAGGCCGCCGAGGCCGTGGCCGAGCTCGAACAGCATGTCATTCAGGACGCAGACCCGGGCGAGCCACGTGCCGCCGCCCGCGCCGTGATCCGCGCCGACCGCGCCGCTTACCAGGGCCGTGTGTGGGCCACACGGCGCCGGCCCTGGGTCGACCGCCTGGCCAGCGCGTGGTTGATCCGCCGCTTCATCGACCCGGCCGCGCGTTTTGTCTGGCTGGCCGACGTCGCGTCGTGCCCACGGCGCGCTGTCGGTTTCGACTTCGACGGCGCCACTTTCTCGCACGTCGGCACCCGCGTCACGTTCGAGGTCTTGGTCGCCGCGTTCGATCTGGGCTCGCCGGCGTTGCACCGACTCGGCACCCTCGTGCATGGCCTCGATGCCGGCGGCGTGATGCCGCCGGAGGCGGCCGGCGTGGAGCGCGTGCTTGCCGGCATGCGCGACGCGATCGACGACGACGACGCCCTGGCGCTGGCCGCAGCAGGTGTGTTCGAAGGCCTGTACCGGTCGTTCGACAAGGAGGCTGCGGCGTGAGCACCGAAGCCCCGGCTGCAGTCAGCTTCAGCGCAGCACTGCGCTTCTGGTTGAAGCTCGGCTTCATCAGCTTCGGCGGCCCGGCCGGGCAGATCGCGATCATGCACGCCGAGCTGGTCGAGCGGCGGCGCTGGATCAGCGAGCGCCGTTTCCTGCACGCGCTGAACTACTGCATGGTGCTGCCGGGGCCCGAGGCACAGCAGCTGGCCACCTACATCGGCTGGCTGATGCACCGCACCTGGGGCGGCATCGTCGCCGGCGCATTGTTCGTGCTGCCGTCGCTGTTCATCCTGATCGCGCTGTCGTGGGTTTATCTGCGCTTCGGCGACGTGCCGCTGGTGGCCGGCCTGTTCTACGGCATCAAGCCCGCCGTCACGGCGCTGGTGCTGCAGGCGGCGCATCGCATCGGCATGCGGGCGCTGAAGAACAAGTGGATGTGGGCCATCGCCGCGGCGGCGTTCATCGCCATCTTCGCTTTCGACACGCCGTTCCCGGCGATCGTCATGGCCGCCGCGCTGATCGGCCACTTCGGCGCCAAGGCGGCACCGCAGGTGTTCGCGCTCGGCGGTGGCCATGACGCTGCAAAGACGGGCTACGGCCCGGCGCTGATCGACGACGACACGCCGCCGCCCGCGCACGCGCGCTTCGCCCGCGCCACGCTGTGGCGCGTGCTCGGCATCGGCTTGTTGTTGTGGGCCGCGGCGATGGCTGCCGTGGTCGCGGCGCACGGCTGGCACAGCACGCTGGCGCAAATGAGCTGGTTCTTCACCAAGGCGGCGCTCGTCACCTTCGGCGGTGCGTACGCGGTGCTGCCCTACGTCTACCAAGGCGCGGTCGAAACGCACCAATGGCTGACCGGGCCGCAGATGATCGACGGCCTGGCGCTCGGCGAGACGACGCCCGGCCCGCTGATCATGGTGGTGGCCTTCGTCGGCTTCGTCGGCGGCTGGGGTCAGGCGGTGCTCGGCCCGGATTCGCTGTTCCTCGGTGCGGCGCTGGCAGCCACGGTCGTCACCTTCTTCACTTTCCTGCCGTCGTTCGTCTTCATCCTCGCCGGCGGCCCGCTGGTCGAGGCCACGCACGGCAAGCTCGGCTTCACGGCGCCGCTGTCGGCGATCACCGCCGCGGTGGTCGGCGTGGTCGTCAACCTGGCGCTGTTCTTTGCGTACCACGTGCTGTGGCCGCAGGGCTTCGGCGGGCGCTTCGATTTCCCGTCGGCGCTGATCGCCGTAGCCGCCGCGGTGGCGCTGTTTCGCTTCAAGCGCGGCGTCATCGAGGTCATCGCCGGCAGCGCCGTGCTCGGCATGGCGGTTCATCTGTTGCGTTGACAGGAGTTCTGGATGAGCACATTGACGATCGCCGAACTCGCCCTGTGGCAAGCCGCGCAGTTCCCCTTCACGCTGCTCGACGTGCGACGCGCGCCAAAGCGCCATGCAGAAGGCGACGAGATCGCCGGCAGCCGCTGGCTCGACCCGGCTTCATGGCTCGATTGGAAGGACGAGTTCGAGGCCGCGCCGCAACCGCTGGTGCTGTACTGCGCGCACGGTCATGAAATCAGCCAGGGCCTGACGGCGGCACTGCGCGCGATGGGCGCCGACGCGCGGCACCTTGCCGGGGGCATCGAGGCCTGGCGCAAGGCGGGTCACGCAGTGGGTCGGCTCGACGCGGGCGCGAAATGAAGTGGATCGCCCGCGAACGCCCGAAGATCGATCGTCTTGCTTGCCCCTGGCTGATCTCGCGCTTCATCGACCGTGATGCCGAGTTTCTTTTCGTGCCCGCTGATGACGTGTTGCGCGTGGCCGCGCAGTCAGGAGCCACGCCTTACGACGTGCCGGGCGCGCCGCTGACCCACCGGTGGGAGCGTTGTTCGTTCGACGCCTTCATCGACCAGTACCGGCTCGATGGGAACGACGCACTCGTGCAACTGGCGGCGATCGTGCGCGGCGCCGACACCGACCGACTCGGTCTCACGCCGCAGTCGGCCGGGTTGCTTGCGGTGTCGCTCGGCCTGTCTCGGCTGTACAGCGACGACCAGGAATTGCTGCGCCAGGGCCTCGTGCTCTATGACGCCTTGTACGCCTGGTGCCGCGATGCGCAGCGTGAGACGCACCGCTGGCCGCAGCACCCGGGTTGATCGCTGCCGCCTCGCGGCTTCAGCGGTCGTAAGCGCCGATCGTGGCGCCGGTGTCCACCGGCGCGAGGGCGACACGCGACCAATCCACGCCGTCGTGCATGCGTGCTTCGGCGGTCGGCTGGGCGGTGAACGACGCGGCCGCGTTGGCGGTGCGCGGCACGCCGTAGGCCAGGACGGCAGCGCCGATCAGCAGTGCGCCGGCAACGGCAATCAGTTTGCCGCTGGAGATGGCAGGTGCGGCGGCTTGAGTTTGGGTTTGCATGACGATGAATCCTCCAGAGTTGTCGAGACGCGGGTCGTGTTGAGAGCGACCGCTGCTGCTGTTGTGTGACACCGGCGCTGCGGTTGCACCGTGGGCCTGACTGCATCGCCCATGCGTTGCATTTGATTGCAAGTCCCCGCATGGGCGCTGTGCCGTGTTTCACGCGCGCGCCGGCTTGTTGCGCGGCGATCGGCTGTTCGCGCGCCGACTCGCGCATTGCTTCACGGCCCGAGCCGCTTGGGGTGGCCCGCCTTGTGTCAGCGTGCAAATGCCCTTAACGTCAAGCCGCGCCCCACCCTGGCGCGGCAGCGGCCCAACATGGCCGTCGTGCGAGGGGCGTGACGGCGCTGGAGGAGCTTCTCCCATGCCCAGCCCATCACCCGCCGGCGGTGACGCCATCGACACCGCCGGCATCCGAACGGTGGCCCTCGTCGGGCCACAAAGCGCAGGCAAGACGAGCCTGGCCGAAGCACTGCTGGTCAAGGCCGGCGCGATCGGCGCCGCGGGCAGCCTGGAGCGCGGCACCACGGTCAGCGATTGGGACCCGCTCGAACGCAAGATGGCGCATTCGCTGCAGGCCGCGCTGATGCACTTCCAGCATGCCGGCACGCGCGTGCACCTGATCGACACGCCGGGCGCGGCCGACTTCATCGGCCAGTCGCTGCCGGCGCTGGAAGCGGTGGAGACCGCCGCCGTGGTCATCAACGCAGCGACGTGGAAGACGAGCGGCATCGACGCGATGGCGGTTCGGATGATGAATTACGCCGCCGAACGGCACCTCGACCGGCTGATCATCGTCAACAAGATCGATGCCGCCGGCGCGGTGCTGGCCGATCTGCTCGAAGACATCCAGGCGACGTTCGGCAAGGAGTGCCTGCCACTGAACCTGCCCGATTCGGGCGGCACGAAAGTCGTCGATTGTTTCTACAACCGCGAGGGGCACAGCGACTTCGGCAGCGTCGATGCAGCGCACCGCGCGCTGGTGGAGCAGGTGGTCGAAGTCGATGCGGCGTTCGTCGATCGCTACCTCAACGACGGCGACATCGATGCTTCTGAATTGCACGCGCCGCTGGAGCAGGCGCTGCGCGAAGGCCACCTGATCCCCGTGTGTTTCGTCTCGGCGCGCAGCGGCGCCGGCGTGGCCGAGCTGCTCGACATCATCGAGAAGCTGCTGCCGAACCCGAGCGAGGGCAACCCACCGGAGTTCCTCAACGGCGAAGGCGCGGACGCCCAGCCGATGCAGGCCACGCCCGACGCCAAGGCGCACGTGCTGGCGCATGTCTTCAAGGTCACCGTCGATCCCTTCGTCGGCCGCATGGGCATCTTTCGCGTGCACCAGGGCACAGTGACGAAGGACTCGCAGCTCTACATCGGCGACGGTCGCAAGCCGTTCAAGGTGGGCCACCTGTTCATGCTGCAGGGCAAGGACCATGTCGAGGTGCAGCGCGCAGTGCCGGGCGACATCGTGGCCGTGGCCAAGGTCGATGAGATCCACTACGACGCGGTGCTGCACGACGCGGCCGAGGACGATCACATTCACCTGAAGCCGCTGAACCTGCCGGTGCCGGTGCATGGCCTGGCGATCGAGCCCAAGCGCCACGGCGACGAGCAGCGCATGTGGGAGATCCTAGGCAAGTTGGTCGACGAGGACCCGTGCCTGAAAGTCGAGCATGTGGTGGCGACCAACGAGACCATCGTCTACGGCCTTGGTGACCTGCACCTGCGCATGCTGCTCGAGCGATTGCGCGAGACCTACAAGTTCGACGTCAGCACGCGGCCGCCGCGCATCGCCTACCGCGAAACGGTGACGGTGAATGCCGAAGGCCACCACCGCCACAAGAAGCAGAGCGGCGGCGCCGGGCAGTTCGGCGAAGTCTTTCTCAAGATCGAGCCGCTGCCGCGCGGCGGCGGCTTCGAGTTCGTCGATCAGGTCAAGGGCGGCACGATTCCCGGGCAGTACATCCCGGCAGTGGAAAAAGGCGTGCGCGAGGCGCTCGCATCGGGCGTGATCGCCGGCTACACGCTGGTCGATGTGCGCGTGATCGTCTACGACGGCAAGCACCACAGCGTGGACAGCAAGGACATCGCGTTTGCCACGGCAGGCCGCAAGGCTTTCATGGACGCGGTGAAGGCGGCGCGGCCGATCGTGCTGGAGCCCGTGGCTTCGGTCGAGATCACGGCGCCCGAACACGCGATGGGCGACATCGCCGGCGACCTGTCGTCACGCCGCGGGCAGGTCAACGGCACCGAGAACAGCGCTTCGGGCTCGGTGACGATCCGCGGCCAGGCGCCGCTGGCCGAGCTGGCGGGTTACCAGTCGCGGCTGAATGCGATGACCAGCGGCCAGGGGCGCTACGCGCTGGCGCTGTCTCACTACGATCCGGTGCCGCCGACGGTACAGACGCAGTTGACGTCGCAGTTCAAGGTGCGGGACGAAGAGTGAACAACGGCCATTCGCAGAAGCGCTCACGTCGGTGAGCGCGAGCCGTTGTTCAGTGTTGAAACCGCTTGATGTTCGCCGCGTACTCGAGCACGCGGTGCGGCTGGCCGACGATCCAGCGACCGATCTCGTCGAGCAGGCGCGCACGCAAGCCCGCGGCCGGGTACTCGCCATCGACGCGCTCGAGCTGATCGATGTTGATGAATGACAGGCGCACCTTGCCGACATCCGGCAGCGGCGTCACGCGCACGCTCGCCGAGACCGCGGGCTTGAACGCAAACGTCGTGCCCTGCAAGCGGCCCGAGGTGGCATTGCGCAGCGGCGCTTCGGACGGCTGGATGCCGGCCTGCATCAGCGAGGCACGCAGCCGGTCGATGTCGTGCGGGTGTTCTTTCTCGATGCGCAGCAGCGTCTCGCTCGAAGCCTGCCAGGCCAGCAGCACCGATTCGTAGAGCGGCTCACCACCGGGCAACAGCTTCAATTGCGGCAGCACGCGGAAGTTGCCGCAGACCAGACCGTCGAGCGGCTCGCGGCCGCCGATGACGTAGCGCGCAGCGCATGGCGAGCGGATCAGGTTCAACTGCTCGCAGAGCTCTTTCCAGTAGTCGTGCGCCAGGCGGCACGCGCCGTTGGCCAGGCGGCGGTTGCGCGCCAGCGTCTCGGCGTCCGGGCCGGAGGCCTCGGCCGTCTGCAACGCGCGCGTCTGTTCCTTGAGTTCGTCGAGAAATCCCACGCCGGGCAGGTTAGCTGCCGGCGTGACCCGCTGCGCATGCGGCGTGCGCCGGCAACGACTTCCGTCACGCTACTTTGTCGCGGCGCTCGCGGCTGGTGTTGCGGACGGCGCCGTCTCGCGCCAGCGGCGCAACTGCTCGAGCCACGGCTTCCAGTCCTGCGGGCCCTTCTCGAAACGCTGCTTCAGGTTGCCGAGCACGTTGACCCACGCGCGATCGAAGTAGGCATGGGCCTTGTCCCATTCGCCGCCGGTGCCCCAGCCGGTGTGGTGCAGGCTGACCCGCGTCAGTCTTTCGCCCAGCGGTTCGAAGCGCACGATGACGAACGTGCGCTGCGCGCGCGCCTCGGGCAAGTGCGGCGGCGCGTTCCAGTCGAAGCTCAGCATCTGCTTCGGTTGCAGCGCCATGAAGCGCATGTCGTCGGCGCCCTTGCTGCCGGCCGCCGCGCCGGGATCGATGTGGATGTGGAAGGCGCCACCGACA
>CADEEN010000114.1 GCA_902826345.1 uncultured Burkholderiales bacterium
GCGAGGCCGAGATCATGTTGACCATCTCCTCGACCGCGTTGACGTTGCTGTAGGTGACGTAGCCCTCGGCGTCGGCGCCGGGGTGCTTGGGGTCGTGCACGCGGCGGCCGGCGCTGGGGTCTTCGCTGATGGTCGAGACGCGCACTCCCGCACTGCCCTGGGCCCCCATCAATTCGGTCTGGAACACCACCTGGCGCGCCTTGTAGGCGCTGCCATCGGGGCCGGCCACGGTGTCGGCATTGGCCAGGTTGCTGGCCACCACGTTCAGGCGCTGGCTCTGCGCCGACACGGCGCTGCCGGCGACGTTGAAAATCTGGAACATCGACATGGCTGAGTCCTTTATTGGGCCTGGCCCTTGATCGCATCGAGCATCGTGCGCACGCTGCCGTTGATGAAGCGCAGCGTGGCTTCGTACTTCACGCTGTTGTCGGCGAAGCTCGCGCGCTCGCGGTCCATGTCGACGCTGTTGTTGTCGAGATTCGTTTGCGATGCGGTGGCGTAGCGCAGGCCGGCGTCGCCGCGCGCGCCGGCCGCGGGCTGCAGGTGGCCCGCCGTGGTGACCTTCATCTGCCCCGGCGTCGCTGCCTGGCCGGTGGCCTGGCGCAACGCCGCGGCGAAGTCCATGTCCTTGGCCACGTAGCCCGGCGTGTCGGCATTGGCGATGTTGCTCGCGATCAAACGCTGGCGCTCCGAACGCAGCACCAGGGCTTCGGTCTGGAAGTTCAGCGTGTCGGTGAGGCGGTTGATCATGGGTGAGATCGTGGCAGCGGCGGCGCGAAACATGAGCCGGATAAGGCCGCCTTTGACCGCGCTTTTCCAGTCCACGGCGTGCGATCACGTCAATACAGTGGCACTCGTGAACAAGGCTTTTGCTCTGCTGTTGCTCGCGCCGGTGTGCGCCGGCGCCGCCGTGCTCGACGACGCGCTGACGCAGCGCGTGAACGCATTGGCCAGCGCCGCCTCGCAACAAGCAGCCCCCGGACTGCGCGTCGAGGTGCGCGTCGGCCAACTCGATCCGCGCCTGAAGCTCGCGCCTTGCGCCGCCGTGCAGCCCTACCTGCCTGTTGGGATGAAGCTGTGGGGCAATGCACGCATCGGCCTGCGCTGCGCCGATGCCGGCGTGCGCTGGAACGTCTTCCTGCCGATCACGGTCGATGTGTTCGGCTCCGGCCTCGTCGCCACGGCGGCGTTGCCCGCCGGCGCAGTGCTCGCCGCTGGCGATCTGAAACCGGCGACCGTGAATTTGTCGGCATCGCCGTCGGCCGCGCTCGCTGCGACGCACAGCGCCGTCGGCCGCACGCTCGCGCGGCCGCTGTCGCCCGGCGACGCGCTGCGCGACGCCGACCTGCGCGCGCGCCAGTGGTTCGCCGCCGGCGACAGCGTGCGCATCGTCGCCGGCGGCAGCGGCTGGCGCATCCATGGCGAGGGCCAGGCGCTGAACCCTGGCCTCGAAGGCCAGACGGTGCGCGTGCGCACCGAGTCCGGGCGCATCGTCAGCGGCCTGGCCACCGGTGAACGACTGGTCGAGGTGCCGCTGTGATCGGCATGGATCACCCGATGCGTGAAAAAAGTACTCAAGTCAGGCCCGGACGGTCCGATACCCTTTGCACAGAGCACATCAGGAGCCACCGTCTCAGGGCTCCAGGAGCATCGTCATCATGAAGATCGGCCAACTCGACAACAGCCACAAACTCGCCGCACCGGCGGCTGATGCGCGCAAGAGCGGCGCTGCGCCGGCCGGCGGCGACGGCAAGGCCGCGCCGGTGGAAGCCAGCGCCAAGGTCGAGCTTTCCGCGGCGGCGTCGCTGCTGGCCGCTGAAGGCAACACCGCCGACTTCGATGCCGAGAAGGTGGCGCGCATCGCGCAGGCCATCCGCGACGGCAAGTTCGAAGTCGACGCCGGCGCCATCGCCGACAAGCTGCTCGCCAACACGCGCGAGCTGATGCACCGCCATTGATGTCGCAGCCGACCGTCAGCGCAACACCGCTCGAAGAGGCCGTCGCCACCATCGAGGCGCGCCTGGCCGCGCTCGGCACGGCGCTGCGCGATCGTGATGCGCTGGCCATCGAAGCCGAAGCGCAGGCGCTGCAACGCGCGTTCACGTCGGCCATGCACCGCTTCACCGCTGCCGCGCGCAGCGCCAGCGGCGTACCGCTGCCACTGCGCCGCCGCCTGGCCGTCGCACGCGGTCAGGTCGCTGCCCAACGCGAAACTTTGGCGCGCGCCAACGCCGCAGTCGAGCGCGCGATGAACGTGCTGCTGCCGGCCGACTGGCCGGCGCCCGCGTATGCGGCCGACGGCGCACGCGCACGCCAGAACACGACCGGCACGCTCGGCGCCTGACTCGGCGCCACGCTGACAACTGGTGACGACCGCGCTGCGCGGTCACTTGCCTGTCACTGCCTGCTGACACGATCATGCGGCCTCAACACGGAGCCGAACATGAATCAGTCGCGGGCGCTTGCCCTGTCGTGTGCGTTGTCGCTGTCGATCGTCGGCTGCGGCGGAGGCGGCGGTGATGAAATCGCGGCCGATGGCGAGCGTGCTGCGGCGCAGTCATCAGCCGCCGACGCCGATCGTCACGGCGCTGCGTTGCCGGCCTGCCCCGCGCCGTTGCAGCCGCTGCACGACATCACCGCCGTGCAAGGCCCGGGGGCGCTGAGCCCACTGCAAGGACAGGCGGTCAGCGTGCGCGGCGTCGTCACCGCGGACCTGCGCGCGCCGGGCCGGCTGAACGGCGTCTTCATCCAGCAACCGGTGGCCGACGCCGACCCGGCCACATCCGAGGGCCTCTTCGTCTTCGCGCCCGGCAACACGGTGGCCTTGCAGGTCGGCGACTACGTGCAGGCCAGCGGCACCGTGGTCGAGTTCAAGAGCGGCAGCACCGACCCCGAGCGCGCCACGCAACTGTCGCAACTGACGCAGCTCGACGTCTGCGGCCCGGCGCGGCCGATCCGGCCGACGCGGCTGCGCCTGCCTGTTGCCGGCAACGCCGAGCTCGAAGCGGTCGAAGGCATGCTGGTGCGCTTCGACCAGGCGCTGCACGTGACGGAGAACTTTGCGCTCGGCCGCTTCGGCGAGCTGGTGCTGTCGGCGCGCGACCGGCTCTACCACCCGAACAACCAGCCGCGCCTGTCGCCCGAAGAGGCGCGCGAGCTCAACCCGCGCTCGCGCATCGTGCTCGACGACGGCCTGGCGACGCAGAACCCGAACCCGATTCCGAACCTGTCGGCCGCCGACAGCAGCGGCACGCGCCGCGCCGACGACGTGGTGCAGCGCCTCGAAGGCGTCCTCGCCTGGGCCTTCGACGCCTACCGCGTGCAGCCGACGACAGCGCCGCAGTTCGAAGCGCGCAACGCTCGCCCGGCTGCGCCCGATGCGGTCGGCGGCAGCTTGAAGGCCGGCGCACTCAACGTGCTGAACTACTTCACGACCTTGAACTCGCGCGGCGCCGACACGGTGCAGGAGCTCGAGCGCCAGCGCGCGAAGCTGGTCGAAGCGATCGTCGGCCTCGATGCAGACATCCTCGGCCTGATCGAGATCGAGAACAACGGCAAAGCCGCGCTCACCGACCTGGTGAACGCCGTCAACACGCGTCTGGGCAGCGCGGTGTATGCGTTTCGCGATGCCGGCGTGCCCGGCAGCGACGCGATCAAGGTGGCGGTGATCTACAAGCCGGCGCGCGTCGATGCGGTCGGCAACCCCGTCGTGCCCGACGACCCGGACTTCATCGTCGACGGCGGCCTGCGTCCGCCGGTGGCGCAGCGCTTCGCGGCCAAGGACAACGGCGGCAGCCTCTGGTTCGTCGTCAGCCACCTGAAGAGCAAAGGCTCGTGCCCGAGCGCGGCCGACAGCCCCGACCGCGATCTCGGCCAGGGCTGCTGGAACGTCTCGCGCGTGCGCCAGGCGGGCGCGCTGCAACGCTGGATCGACACGCTCGTCGCCGCCAGCGGTGAACCCGATGTGCTGCAGGTCGGCGACTACAACGCCTACCTGCGCGAAGACCCGATCGCCGCGATCGAGAACAGCGGCCATGAAAACCTGCTGCTGCGCCTGCCGCGGCGCGAGCGCTACTCCTTCGTCTTCGGCGGTGAAGCCGGCGCGCTCGACCACGCCTTCGCCAGCCGCAGCCTGCGCCGACAGGTCAGCGGCGTGACGCTGTGGCACATCAACGCCGACGAGCCGCCGGTGCTCGACTACAACACCGAGTTCAAGACCGATGACCGCTACGCCGCCACGCCGTTCCGCTCGTCGGACCACGACCCTGTGCTGGTGGGGTTGCAGTTGCGGCAAGACGCGCCGGTGAGCGCGCCGACACTCGACGCCACGCTGCCGACCGCGGCGCAGGCGACGGTGGCCGTGAGCATCAGCGGCATCGCCGCGCTGCCTTCGTCGGGCGCAGCGATCACCGCGCTGGCCGTCGATTGGGGCGACGGCAGCGGCGTGCAAGCGCTGCCGGCCGACGCCACGTCGGCAGAGCACGTGTATGCCGCCACAGGTGACTACGCCGTGCGCTTCACGGCGACCGACAGCAGCGGCCAGCGCGCCGATCTGGTCACCACGGTGCGCGTCGGCCCGGCGCCGGCGGACCCGGGCAGCGGAGCCGCGCTGTTCTTCAGCGAGTACATCGAAGGCAGCAGCAACAACAAGGCGCTCGAGATCTACAACCCGAATGAGGGCGCCGCCGATCTCGGCGAGTACGTGTTGAAGCTGTTTTCCAACGGCGCGGTCGGTGCGACGGCCACGCTCGCACTCAGCGGCACGTTGGCGCCAGGCGCAACGCTCGTCATCTGCAATGCATCGATCGCTGCCACTGCGCTGCCGAGCTGCAATCTGACCAACAACGGCGTCATCAATTTCAATGGCGACGACGCACTCACGCTGGAGCGCAGCGGCAGCGTGGTCGATGCCTTCGGCCAGGTCGGCTTCGACCCCGGCACCGCGTGGACGAGTGGCGCGGTCAGCAGCGTCAATCTGACGCTGCGCCGCAAGGCCGCCGTGACACGCGGCAGCGTGCCGCCAGCCGCACCGGCGGTGTGGGACGTGGCGGCCGAGTGGGAGGCGTCGGCGATCGACAGCTTCGACGGTCTCGGCTCGCGGTAGTCGAGCGCTCACGCGTGAGCCGCGCGGCGGGCGCGGAACCGTCGCGCGTCCGAAGCATTGCGCACGGTTCGTCGTGCCCTGGCATTTGTGCTGCAAACTGTGCTCCCATGTTCCGCATCCTCGACATCGACCACCTCGTCCTGCGCGTCGGCCGCCTCGACGAGATGCTGCATTTCTACTGCGACGCGCTCGGCTGCACGGTCGAGCGTCGGCAGGAGACGATCGGCCTGGTTCAACTGCGCGCCGGCCGCTCGTTGATCGATCTGGTGACGATCGACGGCAAGCTCGGCCGCGCGGGCGGCGCCGCGCCGGGCGCCGAGGGCCGCAACCTCGACCATTTCTGCCTGCGCGTGGAACCGTTCGACGAGGCCGCCATCCGCAACCACCTGGCGCGCCACGGCGTCACGGCAGGTGCGATCGAATCGCGCTACGGCGCCGAGGGCGAAGGCCCGTCGATCTACCTCGCCGACCCCGAAGGCAACGGGATCGAACTCAAGGGGCCGCCGGATGCATGACGACGCCGAGCGCGAGTTCGTGCACTCGCGGCTGATCGACGCGCCGACAGATCGTGTCTTCGCCGCCATCGCCGACCCGGTGCGTCTGGCGCGCTGGTGGGGGCCTGACGGCTTCAGCAGCACGTTCCAGGTTTTCGATTTCCAACCCGGCGGCGCGTGGCGCCTGGTCCTGCACGGACCCGACGGCGCGGACCACCCCAACGACAACAGGTTCACCGACATCGTCGCGCCCGAGCGCATCGTCGTCGAGCACCTGTCGGCGACGCATCACTTTTTGCTGACGATCACCTTGGCCGCCGAAGGCGCCGGCACGCGCGTCGGCTGGCGTCAGCGTTTCGACACGGCCGCCGAGAAGGCACGCATCGCCGCCTTCGTGACACCGGCCAACGAGCAGAACCTCGACCGGCTCGCGGCCGAGGTCTTGCGGGGGTCCTGAATGCAGCCGCTGCACACCGCCCGCCTGACGCTGCGCGCCTTCACGTTCGACGACGCGCCGTTCATCGTCGAGTTGCTCAACGACGCAGGTTGGCTGCGCAACATCGGTGACCGCCACGTGCGCACCGAGGACGACGCGCGTGAGTATTTGCGCAACGGCGCGATCGCACATGCCGCGCGGCATGGCTTCGCGCTCGGCGCGGTCGAGCGTCGCAGCGGCGGCACGCCGATCGGCATGTGCGGCCTGATCCGCCGCGAGGGCCTCGACGACGTGGACCTCGGCTACGCCTTGCTGCCCGCGTACCGTGGCCGGGGCTATGCGCGCGAGGCGGCTGCGGCCTGGCTCGCTGCCGGTTTCGAGCGCTTCGGCCTGCAACGCATCGTCGCCATCACCTGCGTCGACAACGCAGCATCGGGCCAGGTGCTCGAAGCGGTCGGCATGCGATTCGAGAAACGCATGCGCGTGCCGGGGCACGAGGAAGACTCGCTGCTTTATGCCGCGCAGAGGAGCGGCGCATGAAGATCACGGCCGACGTCAAGCTCGAAGATTGGCGCCCGGCCTGAAAACTCACCAGGCGCGCAGCTTCGACCGCAGCCGCGCGATGCTCTGGCTGTGCAGCTGGCAGACACGCGACTCGGTGACCTTGAGCACGGCGGCGATCTCTTTGAGATTCATGTCGTGCTCGTAGTACATGCTCATCACGTACTGCTCGCGTTCGGGCAAGAGCTTGATGGCATCGACGAGCGCTTCGCGCATGCGCTGGTCGTTCAACATCGCGAGCGGGTCGGATGAGGCGTCGGCCACGTGGCGGTCGAGGAAATCCTGGTCGCCGTCGTCGCCGGTCATGTCTTCGAGATAGACGAGCTGCGTGCCGCGCACCTTGGTCAGCAGGTCCTGATAGTCGTTCAGCGACAGGCCCATCTCTTTCGCGATCTCGCTCTCTGCCGGCGCACGGCCGTACTGTTGCTCGAGCTTGTGCACCGCGGCTTCGATCTGGCGCTGCTGCTTGCGGTCACCGCGGCTCATCCAGTCGCCGCTGCGCAGGTCGTCGAGCATCGCACCGCGGATGCGCTGCGTGGCGAAGGTTTCGAACTGCACGCCTTGCGCGGCGTCGAAGCGGCTCATCGCATCGTGCAGACCGATCATGCCGACCTGGATCAGATCGTCGATCTGCACGTTGGCCGGCAGCTTGGCGATCATCTGGTGCGCCAGGCGGCGCACCAGCGGCGTGTATTGCTTCAGCGCGGCGTTGATCTGCGCGGCAGAAGCCGTTGCAGCGCTGGTGTCGGGACGTCCGGTGGCGGTGTACATGGCAGGGGCTCCGGGGGTGGGGCTCGGATCAACGGAATCGATGTGATCGGTGTCGCGCTTCATCGCGCCACCTGTGCGACGGCGGCGTGGGCAGGCGCAGCGAACAGCGGGCCGTCGGCCATCTGGCTTTGCGCCAGGCGCATCAGCGCGCGCGGCCAGTCGCTCTGCGCCGCCGGATCGATGGTGGCCCAGTCGTGCAGCACGGCGCCGGCAAAACGCTCGGCGGTGAGCGCGAGTTGTTCGGCGATGCGCGGTGTGCGCGGCGAGTTCGCGGCGGCGACGAGCAAGAGATCGAATGCCATCAGGCCGTGGCGCTGCGCCAGCAGCTTGATGTTGGCGTAGGCGCTGGTCACGCTGACAGGGTGATCGGCGGCGAGCAGCAGCGGCCGCGGCGCGCGGCGCGCGAACAGGCGGCCGAGCTCCTGCACCTCGGCATGCACGATGACCAGCGCCGCATCGGGCGCGGCATCGGCCACGGCATCGAGGAAGGTTTCGCAGGAACCGCGCGTGTTGACGAAGCGCACCGGCAGGCCGCGCGCGGCGAGGTACGACAGGTTGTCGCCGAGCGGCTCGATGCACGATGCGAGATCGACACCGGCGAGTTCGTGCGGCGTGCCGCGCGCGGCATCGACGACGAGCACCTTGCGTTCGGCGCTCGCGCAGACGCTGGCCAGCCGTTCGAGCGCGAGGCCGGCAAAGGCCACGTCCGGATTGGCGGCGACGGCGATGAAGCGCGTGCGCGTGCCGGCGAACAGGCGGCGCAGGCCGTCGGCCTGGTCGGGCAAAGCGGCGCTGCCGCTGACGAGGAAGTCGGTCATGGCGTCGCGGTGTGAAGCGCAGCGCCGGCGCCGCGCGCCGCGGACGAGCCGGCGAAGACCAGGTTCACTTCGTGCGCCTGCAGCTTCCAGCTCGAGTTGACCGAGGCTCGCAGCGCGCGCTGCACAAGCGCCTGCGCCGACAGGCGGTGCCAGTCTTCGGGCACGCGCTGGCCGTTGGCCACGCCGACGATGCGCATCTTGTGGCGGATGATGGCGTCGAGCGCCGGCGCGAGCTTCACCGCTTCGTCGATCTTCGACAGCACGACCCCGCGGCAGGCCGCAGCGCGGTACGACACCATCACGTCTTCGATCGTCTCGCCTTGCGCCGAGGCGTTGACGACGAGCAGCTTCTGGATCGACCGGTGCGACAGCATCTCCATCAGCTCACGCGTGCGCGCATCTCGCTGGCCCATGCCGGCGGTGTCGATCAGCACCATCTTTTTCGCTGCCAGCAGCTCGAGCAGGTCTTCGAGCGACGCGCGGTCGTGCGCGGTGTGCACCGGCACGCCGAGGATGCGGCCGTAGGTGCGCAGTTGCTCCTGCGCGCCGACGCGGTAGGCATCGAGCGTGATCAACCCGAGGTTGGCACTGCCGTGCTGCGTGGCGAACGCGGCGGCGATCTTGGCGGTGCTGGTGGTCTTGCCGACGCCGGTGGCGCCGATCAATGCGAACACGCCGCCGCTGTCTTCGAGCGCGGGCTCGCGCTCGGCCGCGCGCAGGTTGCGCACCAGCATCTCGGCCGCCCACACGCCTTCATCTTCGCAATCGGGTTCGAGGCCTTCGGCGAGCTTGCGGATCAGACCGGGCGAGAAGCCGGCATCGAGCAGGCGCTGCGTCAGCGCGGCGCGGCGCGGGCTGGTCTGCAGTTTCTCCATGAAGGCCAGCGCGCCGAAGCGGTCTTCGATCAGCCCCTTCATCGAGCGCAGCTCGGCCATCATGGCCTGCTCGCGGCGAAGGGCGTCGGCGTTGTTGAAGTTGTCGGCCAGGATCGGGGCCTCGAAGGCGCGCCGCGCGTCTTGGCGCGGCTGTGCCGGCGCGGTCTTCGGCAACGGCGCCGCCGTCTTGGGATGAGGCGTCTCGGGCGCTGGCTCTGCCGCAGGTTCTCCCATCGCCGCCAGATCGCGCTGTGCCTGTCGGCGCTTCAACATGCGCTCGCGCACATAGTCTTGAAACGACAGCGTGCTCATGGCGAGCTGCTCGACATCGCGACCGACGTCGTCGGCCGTCGTCGGCGCCACGGTCGCTTTCGGTTCTTGTTTCACGGGCGCGCGCACCACCGGCGCGGTCTTGCCCGCCTTCTCGATGTGGCTCACGCCGTCGGGTCCCATTGCCAGCATCTCGACGCCGCCGTTGGCCGACGGTTTGGTCGACAGCACGACGGCGTCGTCGCCGAAGGCCTTCTTGACCAGGTTCAAGGCATCGCGCGCGGTGCGGGCGGTGAAGCGGGTGACGTTGTTGGCGTTCATGCAGTAGCTCCAATCACCGAGGCGATGCGGATCGAGTGGGTTTCAGGAATCTCGCTGTGGCCGAGCACTTTCAGCCGCGGCGCGGCGCGTTTCAACAGCCGCGCCATCGGCGCACGGATCAGGTCGGGCACCAGCAGACAGGCCGGCAGGCCGACATCCTCTTGCGCGCGCGCGCTGTCGGCGGCGCTGCGCGTCAACGTGTCGGTCACGCCGGGGTCGAGCGCCGCGCCGTGCGGGCTCGTCAGCGCCTGCGTCACCAGGCGCTCGAGGCCCGGGTCGAGCGCGATCACGTCGAGCTCTTTGGCCGGGCCGTAGATCTGCTGCACGATCGCCGGCGCCAGGTGTGTGCGCACCAGCGCGGCGAGTTGCTGCGGGTCGTTCGCGGCGGCAGGATGCTCGGCCAGGCACTCGATGATCGAGCGCACGTCGCGGATGTGCACGCCTTCGTCGAGCAGCAGTTGCAGCAGCTTTTGCAGCGTGGCGATGCCGACCATCTTGGGAATCACGTCTTCGATCAATTTGGGCGCCAACTTCGTCACATGCTCGACCAGCGATTGCGTCTCCACGCGACCGAGCAGGCGGGCTGCGTTGACTTGCATCAAGTGTGAGAGGTGGGTGGCGACGACGGTCGAGCAATCAACCACCGTAAATCCGCTCATCTGTGCCAGCTCGCGCTGGCGATCGTCGATCCACACTGCCGGCAGGCCAAAGGCCGGGTCGCTGGTCTTCGTGCCGATCAACTGCTGTGTCGCACCACCAGGGTTGATGGCCAGGTGCATGCCGGGGAAGGCCTCGCCCTCGCCCACCACGGCGCCGCGCAGCGACACGCGGTACATGCTCGGCTTCAAGTCGAGGTTGTCGCGGATGTGCACCGGCGGCGGCAGGAAGCCCACGTCCTGCGCGAACTTCTTGCGCACGCCCTTGATTCGCGCCAGCAGGTCCCCGCCACGCTGCGCATCGACGAGCGTGATCAGCCGGTAGCCGACTTCGAGGCCGAGCGTGTCGATCGGAATCAGGTCGTCCCAGGTCGCTTCCGGATTGGCTTCGCGCTTTTCTTCCTTGGTCATCGTCGTCGCCGCTTCGGCGGCTTGCTCTTTGCGATGCAGCTTCCACGCGCCATAACCGATCGCCGACGCGATGACGATGAAGACCAGGTTCGGCATGCCCGGGATGAGGCCGAGCAACCCGACGATGCCGGCCACCGCGCCGAGCGACTTCGACGAGTTGAAGACCTGGCGGCCGATCTGGCTGCCGACGTTGTGCTCCTTGCCGACGCGCGACACCACCATCGCCGCCGACACCGAGATCAGCAGGGCCGGCACCTGCGCGACGAGCGCGTCGCCGACCGCCAGCAGGATGTAGCTGTTGGCGGCCTGCGTCGCCGACAGATCGTGTTGCGCCACGCCGATGATGAAGCCGCCGACGATGTTGATGAACAAGATCAGCACGCCGGCCATCGCATCGGCGCGCACGGCTTTGGAGGCGCCGTCC
>CADEEN010000115.1 GCA_902826345.1 uncultured Burkholderiales bacterium
CGGTCAGCGTCGGCCCCATGCCCCAGGTGATGACGTTGGCCAGCAACGCCTTCGGGATCTGGTAGTAGGCCAGCAGCCAGCCGAAGGCGCTCGCGGTGCCGACGCAGAACAGCGTCACCGCCGACAGCTTGCCGGTCTCGAGCAGCGCGCCGAACAGGCCCTTCAGATCCATCTCGCGGTAGATCCACAGCGACAGCGCGCCGGCATAGAGCACGGCGATGCAGGCCGACTCGGTGGCGGTGAACCAGCCGAAGATCTTGCCGCCGATGATGATGAAGGGCGTCATCAGCGCGGGCACCGAGACCAGCGCCGAGGCGAAAACCTCGCGCAGCGTGGCCCGCGTGTACGTCGGGTAGCCGCGGCGCTTGGCATAGACGTGCACGGTGGCCATCTGCGCCAGGCCGATCAGCAGGCCGGGGATGATGCCGGCGAGCATCAGCGCGCCGATCGACACCGTCAGCACGCCGCCCCAGACGATCATCAGGATCGACGGCGGGATGATCGCCGCCAGCACCGCCGAGACCGCGGTGATCGCCACCGAGAAGCTGAGGTCGTAGCCTTCCCTGGTCTGCGCGTCGATGAAGATCTTGCTCTGGCTCGCCGCGTCCGCCGTGGCCGAGCCGGAAACGCCGGCGAAGAAGATCGACAGCACGACGTTGACCTGCGCCAGCGCGCCGGGGAAGTGGCCGACCAGCGCGCGCGAAAAGCGCACCAACCGGTCGGTGATGCCGCCGACGCTCATCAGGTTGGCCGTCAGCAGGAAAAACGGCACCGCCAGCAGGATGAAGGAGTTGTAGGCGTTGAAGGTCTCCTGGATCAGCCCCTGCGGGTCCAGGCGTTCCTCGATGACGAACATCGGCAGGCAGGCCAGGCCGAGCGCGAAGGCGATCGGCACGCGCAGGAACATCAGCGCGAAGAAGATGCCGAACAGGATCAGCGCCGCCGTCGAGGCGTCGAACGCGGCGCCGGTCATGCGGTCGTGCGCTCGTCGCCGCCGCTATGCAGCACGCCGATCGCACGCCACAGATGCTCGCCCTGGAACAGGATCCAGGTCAGGCCGGTCAACGGCCACGCGACATGGATCAGCCACAGCGGCAATTCGGCCAGCTCCGAGAAGCGCTTCCAGGCGAAGCGCGTGAACTCGAAGCCCCACCAGACGAAGACGAAGGCGAAGCCGAGCACGAACAGGCTGGAGACGATCTTCAGCAGCGCCGCGCCGCGCGCCCCGAGCCGGGGCCAGATATCAACCTCGAAATGCGTGCCCTCGCGGATGCCGACCATGGCGCCGATCATCACCATCCAGATGAAGAGAAAGCGCGCCATCTCCTCGGTCCAGATGTAGCTCGGGATCAGCGCGGTGTAGCGCGAGAAGATCTGCAGGCTGACCGGAATGATCAGCACGGCGACCGACGCCACCAGCAGCCACGACAGCAGCCGGCTGTACGCGGCCGTGATGCGCGCGAAAAAGCTCAAAGCGCCTTGATCTTGGCGTAGATCGCGTCGGCGCCGACTTCCTTGGCGTAGGCCTCCATCACCGGGTCGGCCAGCTTCTTCATCGCGTCGCGCTCGGTGAAGGGCACGCGCTTCAACTTGTTGGCCTTCTCCAGCGCTTCGAGCTTGGCCGTGTCTTCGCCCGACTCGACCTGGCGGCCGTAGGCGCCGGCTTCCTTGCCGGCCTTCATCACCGCGGCCTGCAGCTCAGGCGGCAGCTTGGCGTAGGTCTTGCCGGAAAAGCAGATCGGCCGGATCGTGATGGCGTGCTGCGTCATCGCCAGGTGCGGCGCCACCTCGAAGAACTTCATCGCCTCGACGCCCGCGGCCTCGTTCTCGCCGGCCGCGATGACGTTGTTCTGGATCGCGTTGTAGACCTCGTTGTAGGCGATCACGGTCGGGCTCATGCCGATGGCGCCGAAGGTGCGGCTCCAGATCGGCGCACCCTGCACGCGCACCTTCAGGCCCTTCATCTCGGCCAGGTTGCGCACCGGCTTGTTGACGAAGATGTTGCGCGTGCCGCCGCCGGCGTAGCCGATCAGCATGACCTCGGCGTTCTTCGCCACCTCGTCGGCGATCGGCTTCAACAGGTCGGCGTCGAGCACCTTGTTCCAGTGCGCGAGATCGCGGAACAGGAAAGGCGCGTCGATGAACGGCGCGGCCTTGGAAAAGGTGCTCATGTGGGCCGGCGAGACGATGCCGTAGTCCACCGCCTTGCCCTGCGCCATGTACTCGAAGTACTGCTTCTCCAGGCCGAGCTCGCTGTTGCGGTGCAGGACGAAGTTGACCGGCTTGCCGTAGTACTGCTTGACCAGCTCCTCGAACTTGAGCAGCGCCTTGTTGAAGGCGTGGTCGTCGTTGAACTGCACCGCCCCGTGCAGCGTCACGGCTTGGGCATGCGTGCGGCCGACGAAAGGCACCGCGGCGGCGGCAGCGATCGTGCCGACCAGTTGTCTGCGCTTCATTTCTGTCTCCGGCGTTTTTGTGGAACCGTCGCAGCCTAGCGTTTGCACCGTGCCTGCCCATGGGGATTGCCCGCATCCCGCGCTCGGCGTCGTGCGGCCGTGGCCTTGCGATGAGGGGTGCATGGCCCCCATTCCCAGGGTCGCTGCGGCGACGACGACTGCACACAATCGACTGCACAAGTCGCCGCTTGCCGCGGTGATGTCGAGGAGGCAGGGTGGGCATCGCAGCACTACGTGCGGCATTGATCGTGGCGGCGGCGCTGGCGTTTTTCCATGCCGTGCCGGCGGCGAGCAGCCCGAAGCGCAGCCACGGCCGCGAACTGGTGGCGCAGTTCGATCTGCCCGGCGACGCCGTCGCCCGCTACGCCGCGCTCGCCGGCCGAGCCTCGGGCAGCGAACCGGTGGCAGCGATCGACCACGCGATGTGGGTCGGCCCGCTGCAACAGGTCGGCGTCGGCCGCAATCCGTACACGATGGTGCTGACCGTCAACGGCGTGGCCCGCACCGCCGGCAACAGCGGCGCGCGCTGGCAAGCCGGCTGGGAGGTGCGCGAGTCGCCGGTGGCGACGCGCGAGGTGCTGATGGTGGTCGGTGCGCAGGCCGAACGCGAAACCGCGGCCGGCGCGCCGGTGACGCTGACGGCTGTCAGCACGCCGGTGTCGTTCCGCGGCGACCGCCAGGTGTCGCCGATGCTCAACCTCGTGCATGCCGACAACCTCGACATCCACGACGTTCACCTGCAGATCTGGTCGGGCTCGGCGCCTTTGATGGCCGGGTGGCCATCGCTGGCGCCGCCGCGGCCGCCGCTGCTGGCGCTGGGCGTGCTGTGCCTGCTGATGGGCTTCTTCCTGCGCGGCACGGCGCACGCGCCGGCCGCGCCGCGAGCGCTGAATTCGCGCCTGCCGCCGGCCGAGGTTGAAGACATGGTCGAGCGGCCCGCCTCCACCGATCGCCCTGCCGTCGCACTACCGATAGCCGCGCCCGCGCCGCAGAACCAGTCGTCACGTGTCGTCGACGCCTTGCGCGACGTGCTGCTGCGGGGCCTGGCCGTGCCGACCGAACTCGACGATCGGCATCGGCGCCGGGCACGCTGAAAAGGCCGCAGCGGCGCGGCGGCGCAGCACCGCCGTGGGTATTGGGTGCGGCGCGACAATGCGGGCCCCGCAGACCCACCGGACGCTGACGCCATGAGCACGACGACGACCCCCGCCTACCCTTCCACCCAACTGCTGATCGACGGCCGGTGGTGCGACGCCGCCGACGGCCGCACGCTGGCCGTGGTCAACCCGGCCAGCGGCGCCGAGATCGGCCGCGTGGCGCATGCCGGCCGCGCCGACCTCGATCGCGCGCTGGCCGCGGCGCAAGAAGGCTTCGCCACCTGGCGTGCGATGCCGGCCGTCGAGCGCGCCAAGCTGATGCGCGCTGCGGCCGCGCTGATCAAGGAACGCGCCGATGCGATCGCCGCGACGATGACGCAGGAGCAGGGCAAGCCGCTGGCCGAAGCCAAGGGCGAGACGCTGGCCGCAGCCGACATCATCGAGTGGTTCGCCGACGAAAGCCGGCGCGTTTACGGCCGCATCGTGCCGCCGCGCAACATGGCCACGCAACAACTGGTGTTGAAGGAGCCGGTCGGCCCCGTTGCCGCCTTCACGCCGTGGAACTTCCCGATCAACCAGGTGGTGCGCAAGGTTTGCGCGGCGCTGTCCACCGGCTGCTCGATCCTCGTCAAGGCGCCGGAGGAAACACCGGCCTCGCCGGCGGCGCTGTTGAAGGCCTTCGTCGATGCCGGCGTGCCCGCGGGCGTCATCGGTCTCGTCTACGGTGACCCGGCCGAGATCTCGAGCTACCTGATCCCGCACCCGATCATCCGCAAGATCACCTTCACCGGCAGCACGCCGGTCGGCAAGCAGCTCGCGGCGATGGCCGGCCAGCACATGAAACGGTTGACGATGGAGCTCGGCGGCCACGCGCCGGTGATCGTCGCCGAAGACGCCGACGTGGCGCTGGCCGTCAAGGCCGCGGGCGCGGCGAAGTTCCGCAACGCCGGCCAGGTGTGCATCGCGCCGACGCGCTTTCTCGTCCACAACAGCATCCGCGCCGAGTTCGAAAAAGCGCTGGTCGCGCACTCGCAAGCGCACAAGGTGGGCGACGGCCTGGCGCAAGGCACGACGCTCGGCCCGCTGGCCAACCCGCGCCGCCTGACTGCGATGCGGCAGTTCACCGACGACGCCATCGAGCAAGGCGCGAAGGTGCTCGCCGGCGGCGAGCGCATCGGCTCGACGGGCAACTTCTTCGCGCCGACGGTACTGAGCGATGTGCCGCTGACGGCGAAGGTCTTCAACGACGAGCCGTTCGGCCCGATGGCCGCGGTGCGCGGCTTCGACACGCTCGACGAGGCCATCGCCGAAAGCAACCGCCTGCCGTTCGGCCTGGCCGGCTACGCCTACAGCGGCTCGGTGAAGACGATTCATGCGCTGATGCAGCGCATCGAGGTCGGCATGCTGTTCGTCAACCAGCCGGCGCTGCCGACGCCCGAGATGCCGTTCGGCGGCGTCAAGGATTCGGGCTACGGCAGCGAAGGCGGGCCGGAAGCGCTGGAGGCCTACCTCGTCACCAAGGCGGTGTCGGTGTTCTGCGGCTGATCAAACGCCGGCCAGCGGCTTCTTGATGATCGCGTGGCCGAGCGACAGCCGCAGCCATTCGAAGCGCGACGGCGTCGGGTTGCCGATGCCGAAGTGCGGGTGCGTGATGTCGGTCATGCCGCATTCATCGACCAGTTCCTTGATGAAGCCCACCATGCCGCGCTGGTGGCTGGGAAAGCGCCGCTGGACCGCGCGCCAGCGTGTCCAGCCGACAGCCTTGCGCAAGAAGGCGTTGCCGCTGACCAGCGGGCTGTCAGCCAGTGACGTCAGCCAGCGCTCGCGCGGCAGGAATGCCGGCTGCGGCGGCCGGTACTTCCTGCCGTCGACGTACTGCGGCCAGTAACCCGTGCCCCAGTCTTCGATGAAGTAGTAGCCGCCCGGCTTCAGATGGTGCTGGTAGAGGTGCCAGAACGAGAGGCGGGTCAGCTGGCCGACATGCGACGCATCGTCGACGATGACGTCGAAGCCCGCGGGCGCTTGCTCGCGGCCGATGCGGTCGAGCACTGACCTGTCCTGTTGCTCGCCCTGGTAGGTGACGATGCGCCCGCCGTCCAGGCCGGGAATTCGCGGCCGGATGTCGAGGCCGACGATCGTCGATTGCGGCATCCACTCCGCCCAGTTGCGCAGCGAGTCGCCCTCGGCGATGCCGAGCTCCAGCAGGCGCAACGGCTGCTGGCGCAATGGGCCGAGAAATTCGTCGTAGTTGCGCATGTAGTGCGCCAGGCCCAGCTTGCTGATCGGCACCTGTTCGATGCGCGTGGCAGTTTCCATCGTCGTCTCCTCCGTAAATCCTGTTCGTCTAGCGCAGCCACCTCTCGAACGCGCTGCGCAGCGCGTCGATCAGGATCGGCTTTGTCAGGTAATCGTCCATGCCGGCGGCGGCGCCGAGTTGGCGGTCGGCGTCGCTGGCATGTGCGGTCAACGCGACGATCGGGAAGTGCGGCAGGCGGCCGGCGGCCTGCAATGCGCGCAGGCGGCGTGTCGATTCGAGGCCATCCATCACCGGCATCTGCAGATCCATCAGCACCAGCTGCGGCGCCTGCCGCTCGCAGGCGGCGATGGCCTCGGCGCCATCGATGGCGCCGGTCGGCACGTGGCCGAGCTGGCGCACGAACTCTTCGGTGATCATCAGGTTGACGGCGTTGTCCTCGACGACGAGCACACGCGATGCCGCCTTGCTCGCCGCCGGTGCGGTCGCCGCGCCGCGCTGCGGTGACGCAGCGGCCGTCAGCATGGCGAGCAGCGCCGCCGGCGTCACCGGCAGCACCACCGGCACCGCGCCCTGCGCCAGCGCCGCGCGTTCGAGCGCCGGCTGGTTCCAGTCGGGGCGCACCAGCAGGACGATGTGCGCATACGGCAGCGCGTTGCGCAGGGCGACGAAGTCCGGGTTGGCATCGAGCGCGTGTTGCGCAATCACGACCAGCCCCGGCCACCGCGCCGACGGCTCGCTGCGCGCGCGCGCCACCGCCGCGGCCACGCTCGGCAGCACCTCGCTGCGCCAGCCGGCGCGGATCAGGCGGCGCGCGAACCACTGTCCGGGGTCGGCGTCGCGATGGACGAGCCAGGCCAGGCCGGGCGCCACCGCGGGCAGCCGCGGCGCGCTGTCGTCGACCTGCACCGGCCAGGTGAAGACGAAGCTGCTGCCGGCGGCGCTGCTGCGCAGGAGGGTGACGTCGCCGCCCATCGCCTGCGCCAGGCGGCGCGAGATCGCCAGGCCGAGGCCGCTGCCGCCATGCTGGCGCGTCAGGCTGGCATCGCCTTGCACGAAGGCTTCGAAGATGCGCTCGTGCAGCGCCGGCTCGATGCCCGGGCCGGTGTCGTCGATGCGCACGACGGCGCGCGTGCGGCCGTCGGCGTCGGCGACCAGTTCTCCGGTCAGCGTGACATGGCCGCGCTCGGTGAACTTGATGGCGTTGGCAACGAGGTTGGTCGTCACCTGGCGCACGCGCGCTGCGTCGCCGAGCAGGTGCGTGATGTCGCCGACCCAGTCGAAGCGCATCGACACCGACTTGGCCGCCGCGCCGCGGCCGATCGACGGCCTCAGGGCGCGCAGCACATCGGCCAGCAGCTCCGGCAGGTCGAACGGCTGCTGCGCCAGCAGGATGCCGCCGGCGTCGAGGCGCGACAGGTCGAGCACCTCGTTGATCAGTTGCAGCAGCGAGCGGCCGGAGGCGAGCGCGACTTCGAGATAGCGCTGCTGCGCCGGCTGCTCCGCGGCCTTCAGCGCGAGCTCGGTCAGGCCGAGCAGGCCGTTGAGCGGCGTGCGCAACTCGTGGCTCATGTGGGCCAGGAATTCGCTCTTGGCGCTGCTCGCGCGCTCGGCCTGCTGGCGCTGGCGCTGCGCCTCGGCCAGCGCGGCGTCGAGTTCGGCGGTGCGCTCGGCCACCATCGTGCGCAAGCGGTGGCGGTGCTCGTCGAGTTCCTGGCGGTCGAGTGCTTGCTGATGCACATCGCCAACCATGCCGCTCATGCGCAGGCGGCCGTGCTCGTCGGCCGCGGTGCGGCCGCGGCCGCGGAACCAGCGCCAGCTGCCGTCGGCGCAGCGCAGGCGGTAGTTGACGGCCCAGGTGCCGGCGCTGTGCCAGGCGCGCGCGATCTCGGCGGTCAGCAGTTGCAGATCGTCCGGATGCACCCACTCGAGAAAGGCCTGGCTGTCCGGCGCCGGCGTGCCCGGCGGGTGGCCGAGCAATTGCGCGAAGTTGTCGCTGACGAAGAAGTCGTCGAGGCCGGCGGTGCGCTCGAAGTGCGCTTCGCTCGCCGCGTCGAGGGCGCGGTGGTAGCGCCGGGCGTGGGCGTCGGCGTCGAGGCGGGCCTGGCGCTCGGCGTGCACGTCGATCATCGTGCCGATCAGGCGCAGCGGGCGGCGGCTCCGGTCGTCGAGCCAGACGCGGCCGAAGGCGCGCGCCCAGCGGTACTGGTCGTTGACGTCGCTGTAGCGCACGTCGTAGTGGAAGGCGCCACCGCTGGACAGTGCCGCGCTGTAGGCGGCTTCGAAGTGCGCGCGGTCGTCCGGGTGGATGCGCGCGTTGATGCGTTCGCGGTCGTGCGTCGGCGGCAGGCCGAGGATGCTGAAGAACGGCGGCGAATACCACATCCGGCCGCTGCGAAAGTCGCGCTCCCAGTACGCCTGCTCGGCGCCGAGCACGATGCGCAGCGCGCGCCGCAAGTCTTCCGGCGATGCGTCGGCGACGAGCGTCTCCAGCAGCGCGTTGTCGATCGGTGGCGGCAGGGGCAAAGGGTCTTGCATCTGCGGCGAATATATCTTTGCGACGGCCACCTAGAATCTTCGGCTCGCTTGTTTTTGGAGCCACCCATGAGTGGTGCGATCCGCATTCGCGGCGCGCGTCAGCACAACCTGAAGAACCTCGACCTGGACATCCGCACCGGCGAGATGACGGTGGTCACGGGGCCGAGCGGCTCGGGCAAATCGAGCCTGGTCTTCGACACGCTGTATGCCGAGGGGCAGCGGCGCTACGTCGAAACGTTCTCGGCGTACGCGCGGCAGTTTCTGGATCGCATGGACCGGCCGGCGGTGGACCGCGTCGACGGCGTGCCGCCGGCGATCGCGATCGACCAGACGAACCCGGTGCGCAGCTCGCGCTCGACCGTCGGCACGATGACGGAGTTGAACGACCACCTGAAGCTGCTCTATGCGCGCGCGGGTGCGCTGTTCGACCAGCAGACGGCATTGGCGGTGCGGCATGACACGCCGGAGACGATTTACGCTGATCTGCTTGCGCGTGCGGCCGCTTCTGCAGATCCGCGGCTCGCGATCACGATGCCGGTGGAGTTGCCTGCATCGACGACGCCCGAAGAACTCGAGCAGTGGCTCGCCGCCAGCGGCTTCACGCGCGTGCACGCCGAGCGCGTGGTCGGCGACCGCAAGGTGCTCGACGTGGTCATCGATCGCTTCCGCGCCGCCAACACGGAGAAGGTGCGCATCGTCGAAGCGATCGAGCTGGCGCTGAAGCGCGGCAGCGGACGCATCAACGTCTACGCCGGCGACGATGGCGCGCAAGAACTCTGGCGCTGGTCGACCGGCCTGCACTGCCCGGAGAGCGACCGCCGCTATGCGGACCCGCAACCGGCGCTGTTCTCGTTCAACTCCGCCTTCGGCGCCTGCGACACCTGCCGCGGCTTCGGCCGCGTGATCGGCGTCGATTGGGGGCTGGTCATTCCCGACGAGCGCAAGACCTTGCGCAGCGGCGTCATCAAGACGATCCAGACCCCCGCTTGGAAGGAGTGCCAGGACGATCTGATGAAGTACGCCGGCGAGGCCGGCATCCCGCGCGACACGGCGTGGTCCCAGCTCTCCGCCGCGCAGCGCGAGTGGGTCATCGAAGGTTCGCCGCACTGGAAGGGCAACTGGAACAAGCAGTGGTTTGGCATCCGGCGCTTCTTCGGCTACTTGGAAAGCAAGGCCTACAAGATGCACATCCGCGTGCTCTTGTCGAAGTACCGCAGCTACACCCCGTGCACGGTCTGCGGTGGCGCGCGGCTGAAGCTGGAAGCGCTGTTGTGGCGGCTGGGGTCGAAGG
This sequence comes from uncultured Burkholderiales bacterium, assembly GCA_902826345.1. GTDB lineage: Bacteria > Pseudomonadota > Gammaproteobacteria > Burkholderiales > Burkholderiaceae_C > CADEEN01. Next base: position 9,637 of record CADEEN010000115.1, read on the forward strand.
ACGACGCGGATGCCGTGCTGCCGCCGTCGCAACGCTTCATGCCGGTGGGCGTGGGCTGGACGCGTCAACAGTTGGAAGCGCTGCCTGGCTTGTCGCTGCACGATTTGATGAAGTTGCCGATCCTGCGCTTGCGTGCGTTCTTCGCGCGGCAGACCGCGACCGACGACGCGCTGAAGCTGCTCTACGAAGAAATCGGCACGCGCCTCAAATACTTGTGCGACGTCGGCATCGGCTACCTGACGCTCGATCGGCAATCGCGCACGCTCTCCGGCGGCGAGGTGCAGCGCATCAACCTGACCACCGCGCTCGGCACCTCGCTCGTCAACACGATGTTCGTGCTCGACGAGCCGTCGATCGGCCTGCACCCGCGCGACATGAACCGCATCGTCGAAGCGATGCACCGCTTGCGCGACGCCGGCAACACGCTGGTCGTCGTCGAGCACGATCCGGCGGTGATGCTGGCGGCGGACCGCCTGATCGACATGGGCCCGGGGCCGGGCGAGCGCGGCGGGCAGATCGTCTTCGACGGCACGCCCGACGACGTGCGCCGTGCGGACACGCTGACCGGCGCCTACCTCGGCGGCAGGAAGCATGTGCACGGCGGCATCAAACGATTCGTCATCGAGAGCACGCCGAAGCTCGTGCTCGAAGGCGCGCGCGAGCACAACCTGAAGGGCGTGACGATCGAGTTCCCGCTGCAGCGGCTCGTGGCGGTGACCGGCGTCTCGGGTTCGGGCAAGAGCACGCTGATGCAGGACGTGCTGTACCCCGCGCTGGCCCGCGCTTTCGGCAAGGCCACCGAAACGCCGGGCATGCATGAGCGATTGCTCGGCGCCGATTGGTTGTCGGATGCGGTGTTCGTCGATCAGAGCCCGATCGGCAAGACGGCGCGCTCGAATCCGGCCAGCTATGTTGGCGCCTTCGACGCGATGCGCGCGCTGTTCGCCGACGCCGCGTTGGCGCGCGAACGCGGCTACGGCGCCAGCATGTTCAGCTTCAACGCGGGAGACGGCCGCTGCCCGACCTGCGGCGGCTCGGGCTTCGAGCATGTGGAGATGCAGTTCCTCTCCGACGTGTACCTGCGTTGCCCGGACTGCGACGGCCGGCGCTTTCGCGCCGAGATCCTCGACGTGAAGATCATTCGCGGTGATCGCCAACTCAGCGTGGCCGACACGCTTGACCTGACGGTGAGCGAAGCGGTGCATCTGTTCGCCGATGACCGCGAGGTCATCTCAAAGCTGCAACCGATCGTCGATGTCGGCCTCGACTACGTGCGCCTGGGCCAGCCGGTGCCGACGCTCTCGGGCGGCGAGGCGCAGCGCCTGAAGCTCGCCGGCTTCCTCGCGCAAGCGGCCGAGCGGCCGGGGCAGCGTGTGGCCAGCAAAGGCACGCTGTATTTGTTCGACGAGCCGACGACGGGCCTGCACTTCGACGACATCGCCAAGCTGATGCGCGCGCTGCGCAAGCTGCTCG
>CADEEN010000116.1 GCA_902826345.1 uncultured Burkholderiales bacterium
AGGACACCTCCAAGCGCATCAAGCGGCTGGGCGAGTCGTCGCAGGAGATCGGCGAGATCACCGAGCTGATCTCGGACATTACCGAGCAGACGAACGTGCTGGCCTTGAACGCTGCCATCCAGGCGGCGTCGGCAGGCGACGCCGGCCGCGGCTTCTCGGTGGTGGCCGAAGAAGTGCAGCGACTGGCCGAGCGCTCCGGCGATGCGACGAAACAGATTGCCGCGCTGGTGAAAGCGATTCAGACCGACACGCAGGACGCGGTGGCCGCCATGGAGCGCTCGACGCAAGGCGTGGTCGAGAACACCAAGCTGTCCGACGCGGCCGGCAGCGCGCTGACCGACATCGACCGCGTGACGCGCGAACTGGCCGAGCTGATCGAGCGCATCTCGAAGCAGGCCTCGGAAGAAGCCAAGTCGGCCAACGTCGTCGCCGGCAACATCCAGCACATCTTTGCGGTGACCGAGCAGACCGGCGAGGGCACGCGCTCGACGGCGCAGATGGTGCGCGAGTTGTCTCGCACTGCGGAAGAGCTGAAGGCGTCCGTCTCCCGATTCAAGATCGCTTGATGACCCACCCCCGAAGCGGCTGCGCCGCCTCCCCCCAGCGTCCGAAGGACGCCTTCATCGCCCTGGGGGGCGCTGCCCGTCGGCCCGGCAAAGCCGGATCCGCGGCGTCCGCTTGGTAAGACACTGATTAACGGGAATCCGCGCATGGACCTGCAGCACGACACCGAGACGATCGACGACCTCTCCGCGCTGGCCTGGGTGCATGACGAATTGCGCCGCTCGCTGGAGACGGCGCACAAGTCGCTGCGCCGCTACCTGAAGGAAGCCGAAGCGGTGGCCGGCTCGGACGTCGATGCCGTCGATCCGGCCGTGCTGCGCAGCGCGCGCGCGCAACTGCACCAGAGCGTCGGTGCCCTCGAGCTGGTCGGCCTGCCGACGGCGGCGCAGGTGCTGCGCGCCTCGGAAGCCGCGCTGCAAAAGCTCACCTCGACGCGCCCGGTCAAGCTCGGCATCAAGCATGTCGAATGCATCGAGCAGGCCTCGTTCGCCTTGCTCGATTACCTGGCCCGCCTGCTCTCCGGCAAGGCCGTGTCGCCGCTGGCGCTGTTCCCGCAATACCGCGAGGTGCAGGAGCTGGCTGGCGCCGACCGCGTGCATCCGGCCGACCTGTGGCCGCACGACTGGCAGTGGCGCGAGGTCGCCGGCGAGGGCGTGCGCCCGCGCACTTTCGACGCTGCGCTGCGCAGCGAAGTCGAGTCGCTGACGCTGGCGCTGATGCGCCAGGGCGCCGGCGAGCCGGCGCTGGCCTTGTCCGACGTGTTCGCCGGCTTGGCCGCCGGCAGCGACAAGAAGCGCCGCCACATCTGCACGCTGTGGCACATGGCCGCGGCGTTTTTCGAAGCGCAAGGTCAGCGCTTGTTGGTGCCCGACGTCTACAGCAAGCGCGTCGCCTCGCGCCTGTTGGCGCAACTGCGCATGTCCGAGCATGTCGACGACGCTTCGGCGCGCCCCGACGCCGGCGCCGATGTCTCGCAGCGCCTGGCGCAGGACCTGCTGTTCTTCTGCGCCCAGGCCACGTCGCCCGGCGATGGGCGCAAGGCGCCGCGCCTGGCCGCCGTGCGCCAGGCCTGGAACCTGTCGCGCCGCGCGCCGGTGGACTACCTCGTCACCACGCTCGGCCGCCACGACCCGGCGGCGATCGTGCAGGCGAGAAAACGCGTCGCCGCGGCCAAGGAAAGCTGGGCCGCAGTGGCGGGCAGCGAGCTGCACCGCCTGTCGTCGCTCAACGAACAGTTCTCGCTCGTCGGCGAGTCGCTGAAAAAACTCTATCCCGCCGGTGATCAACTCGGCGGCGCGCTGTCGGCCGCGGCTGCGCAGACGGTGCAATCCGCCGCTGCGCCGGCGCCGATGCTGGCGATGGAAGTTGCCACCGCGGTGCTGTTCCTCGAAGCCTCGCTCGAAGACGGTGACTTCGACCACCCGGCGCAGGCCGAGCGCGTGCAGCGTCTGGCCAATCGCATCCACAAGGTCAGCCACGGCGGATTGCCCGAACCGCTCGACGCCTGGATGGAAGAGCTGTACCGCCGCGTCTCCGACCGTCAGACGATGGGCAGCGTCGTCCAGGAGTTGAAGGGCTCGCTGGCTGAAGCCGAGAAGGCCATCGACCTGTACTTCCGCGAGCCGATCAAGGCCGATCTGCTGCACCCGGTGCCGGGCCAGCTCAACTCGATGCGCGGCGTGTTCTCGGTGCTCGGCCTCGACCAGGCGTCGCAGGCCGTGGTGCGCATGCGCGACGACGTCGATGCGCTCGCCGCCGCCGCCAAGGACGGCAAGACGCCCGATGCGGCGCTCGCCGAACGCCTGGCCACCAACCTCGGCGCGCTGGGTTTCCTGATCGACATGCTCAACGTGCAACCGGCGATGGCCAAGGCGCTGTTCGCCTTCGACGCCAAGGCCGGACAACTGCGCGCCGTGGTCGGCACGCGCGGCCGCACGCGCGTCTCCGCGTTCGGCGCCTTCGACACGCAACCGGCGCCGCTGGCGCCCGTCGAGCCGCGGTTGATCGAGCAGGCGCAGTCTTTGGCCCAGGCCGCCGGGCACCCCGAGGTGCCGCTGGTCGAAGTGCGCCACGAGCTCGACCGCCTGTCGCAGGAAGCGATGGTCGCCGACCAGCCGGTGCTGGCCGAGACGATGCAGCAGGTCAAGAGCGCCTTCGAAGTCGCCATCAACGACGACGAGCGCCGCGCCGTGCGCGAAGAGTTGGCGCAGGCGATGAACGATTTCGTGCACAGCACGGCCACCGCCAGCCTCGACGAGCTGCCGCCGGCGCGTGCGCTGCCGGCGCTGCCGACGGCGCCGACGCCGGCCGGCCAGACCGGGCTCGAAGACGACGTCGAGATGCGCGACATCTTCCTTGAGGAAGCGCGCGAGGTGATCGACAACGCGCGCACGGCGCTGCGTGCGCTGGCCGACGACGGCAACGACATCGCCGAGCTGACGACCGTGCGCCGCGCCTTCCACACCCTGAAGGGCAGCGCCCGCATGGTCGGCCTGACTGAGTTCGGCGAAGCCGGCTGGTCCTGCGAGCAGCTCTACAACGCGCGCCTGGCCGAACAGCAGGGCGCCGACGCGCCGCTGATCGCGCTGTCCAACGACATCCTGGCCTACATGAGCGGCTGGGTCGATGCCATCGGAGCCAGCCGTGTTGCCGGCTACAACCCCGCCGACGTCACCGCCGCGATCGAGCGCTGGCGTGCCAGCGGCAGCCATGGCGCGCTCGGCCTGCCGAGCGCAGCCCGCGCGCCGGTCAAGAGCAGCGCCGACATGGGCGCGATCTCGCGCCCGATGGCCCTCGAAGGCCTGCTGCCCGACGAGCTCGCCGACCAGATCGAGTTGGTTCCGGCCGCTTCGGCCAGCGTGCAGCCGCTCGACGCGCTGCTCGTGCCCGAGACGCCGGTGTCGTTCGAACTCGACCTGGGCGAAGCGGCGCACCTCGAAGTCGGTGGCCGCGACGCGATGCAGTCGCTGGCCTCGCCCGAGCGCGAGGCCGATGCGCCGTCGCCCGACGTCGTCTCGGCGCTGATGGCGCTCGAATTCCAGGCCTCGACCGTCGATGAGCCCGCGCTCGAACCCGTGCTGCCGGTGGCCGATGCGTCGGTCGCCGCCGGCCCGCTGCACATCGAGCCGGCAGCCGCGCCCGAGGCGCCGCCGGCCGAGCCCGCCGAGCCCGCCTATCGCATGATCGGCACGCTGCGCGTCGGCATCCCGCTGTACAACATTTTCTTGAACGAGGCCGACGAGCAATCGCGCCGCCTCGGCGTCGAGCTGGCCGAGTGGTCGCACGAGTTCAGCGAGCGTCCGGTCGGTGACACGGCGATCGCGCTGGCGCATTCGCTGGCCGGCAACTCCGCCACCGTCGGCTTCAGCGACCTGTCGCACCTGGCGCGCCTGCTCGAGCACGCGCTGATGCGCTCCCACGCCATCGGCGAGGGCGATGCGCACGAGGCGCAGTTGTTCAACGACAGCGCCGACGAATTGAGCCGCCTGCTGCACCAGTTCGCCGCCGGCTTCCTCAAGTCGCCGACGCCGGCGCTGATCGAGCGCCTGATCGATCACGAGCGCGCGGCCGCTGCGCGCATGCGCGCGCTGGCCGAGCGGCCGGCCGCAGCAGAAGTCGACGTGAGCGTCGACGAGATCGTCGAGCCGCCGGCCGTGTTGCCGGTCATACCGGTCGAGCCGGTGGACGAGATCGTGGCGTTCGAGCCGCAGATCGCTGCGGCAGCGCCGATCGAGCCGGCCGTTGCACTGCTCGGCCAGGCCGAGTTCCACGCCCTGACGCCGCTGCAAGCGCCGCCGACGGCCGAGCGTCGCGCTGTCTCACGCCCGAGATCTCTCGACGGCAACGACGACATCGACGCGGTGGACGTGGTCGACGCCGAGCTGTTCCCGATCTTCCAGGAAGAAGCCGCCGAGCTGCTGCCCGAGCTGGCCTCGCGCATGCGCGACTGGGCGCACCAGCCGAGCAACATGGCCGGGCCGACCGCCTGCATGCGCACCTTGCACACCTTGAAGGGCGGCGCGCGCCTCGCGGGCGCGATGCGCCTGGGCGAGATCGCGCACCGCCTGGAAACGGCGATCGAACACATGATGGCGCGGCAGAGCGTGTCGGCCGACGATGTGGAAGGCCTGTTCAACCAGGTCGATGCGCTGGGCAGCACCTTCGAGCGCCTGGTCGCCGGCCCGTCGGTGGACCTCGACCTGTCGATGCCCGAGCCCGTGGCGATGCCGCCCGAGCCGCTGCCGATGCGGCCGATGCCGGTGATCGCGGCGCGGGCTCAGCCCGTCGCCGTGCACATGCCGGTGCCCGAGCCGAAAGCCGAACCAGCGCCCGAAGCGGTCGGCACGCCGGCGATGCCGCAGGCCGCCGCGCCGCAACCGGCGTCGGCGATCGACTGGCAACGTTTCGCGCCGACCGCGGTGGCCGCCGCCGCTGCCGCCGTGGTCACGGCGAAACCAGCCGTTGCCGCGCTGTCCACCGTTCGCGTGCGCGCGCCGCTGCTCGACCGCCTGGTCAACCATGCCGGCGAGGTGATGATCGCGCGCTCGCGCATCGAATCCGAAGTCGGCCAGATGAAGGGCTCGCTCGGCGACCTGACGGAAAACCTCGAGCGCCTGCGCTCGCACCTGCGCGACATCGAGCTGCAGGCCGAAACGCAGATCAGCTCGCGCATGGAAGCGGCCAAGGCCGTCGGCGCGAACTTCGATCCGCTGGAGATGGACCGCTTCACGCGCTTCCAGGAGCTGACGCGGATGATGGCCGAGTCGGTCAACGACGTCGCCACCGTGCAGCGCAGCCTCACGCGCACGCTGCAAACCACGGAAGACGACCTCGCGGCGCAGGCCCGCCTGACGCGCGACATGCAGGACGACCTGCTGCGCACGCGCATGGTCGAGTTCGAGAGCCTGTCCGACCGCCTCTACCGCGTCGCGCGGCAGGCGGCGAAAGAGCTGCACAAGCAGGTGCGCCTGGACATCGTCGGCGGCTCGATCGAAGTCGACCGCGGCGTGCTGGAGCGCATGGGCGGCGCTTTCGAGCACCTGCTGCGCAACTGCGTCACGCACGGTATCGAGCTGCCGGACGACCGTGTGCGCGCCGGCAAGGACGCGGCGGGCCAGATCACGGTCACGGCGCATCAGGAAGGCAACGAAGTCTCGGTCGAGTTCCGCGACGACGGCGCCGGCCTGAACCTGCAACGCATCCGCGAGCGCGGCATTGCGCTCGGCCTGATCGATGCCGCGGCGACACCGAGCGACGGCGAGCTGGCCAACCTGATCTTCACGCCCGGCTTCTCGACCGCCGAGACGGTGACCGAGCTGGCCGGACGCGGCGTCGGCATGGACGTGGTGCGCAACGACGTCAACGCGCTCGGCGGCCGCATCGAAACCGCCAGCGCGGCCGGCCAGGGCACCAACTTCAAGCTCGTGCTGCCGCTGACGACGGCGGTGACGCAGGTCGTGATGTTGCGCGCCGGCGCGGTCAGCGTGGCCGTGCCGGCGACGCTGATCGACATCGTGCGCCGCGTGCCGTTGGCTGAAGTCGCCGAGGCCACGCGGCGCGGCAGCTTCGACCATGGCAACCAGGTCATGCCGTTCTTCTGGTTCGGCGCCCTGCTGCAAGGCAGCAGCCGCAGCGACGAGCCGGCGGGCCGCACGCTGCCGGTGGTGATCATCAAGAGCGCGGCGCAGCGTGTGGCGCTTCACGTCGATGAAGTCGTCGGCAACCAGGAAGTCGTGGTCAAGAACCTGGGCGTGCAACTGGCGCGTCTGCCCGGCCTGGCCGGCGTGACGCTGCTGGCCTCGGGCGCGCCGGCGTTGATCTACAACCCGGTGGCGCTGGCCACGTTGTACGGCCAGAGCGCGCGTGCGGCGATGCAGCAGGCCCATGCGGCGCCGGCAGCGGCGGCGCAGTCGCCGTCGATCAGGATGCCGACGGCCGCAGCGCCGGTCAGCGCGCCGAAACAAGCGCCGCTGGTGCTGGTGGTCGACGACTCGCTGACGGTGCGCCGCGTCACGCAGCGCCTGCTGACGCGCGAGGGCTACCGCGTGACGACGGCCAAGGACGGCCTCGATGCGCTGGAGAAGCTGGCCGAGGAAACGCCGGTCGTGGTGCTGTCGGACATCGAGATGCCGCGCATGGACGGCTTCGATCTGGCGCGCAACGTGCGGGCCGACACGCGCTGGGCGGGCCTGCCGATCATCATGATCACCTCGCGCATCGCGCAGAAGCACCGCGAGCATGCGGCGCAGCTCGGCGTCAACCACTACCTCGGCAAGCCGTATTCGGAAGACGACCTGATCGGCTTGGTCGCGCAGTACGCGGGGCGGGTGGCCGCGGCCGTGAACTGACGACCGGCACTACTCTCCACACGGGCCGCCTTCGCGGCCCGTTGTCTTTTTGGGGGCTGGATGAGCGGCGTGCCTTTACCTTTCTTTTCAAGCAAGCGCTTGATTTGGTGATTAGGATTGCGGCTGCCGATGAACGCCGTGCCGCCCTCCAAAGACCTTGCAACCGACAAAGGTGAGCGTGCGCGCACTCGCCTGCTCGTCGAGGCAAGCCGAATCTTCTCGGAGAAGGGCTACGCCAAGGCCTCGACCCGGGAAATCTGTGAAGCCGCGCGCCTGAACCCCGCGGCGATCCACTACCACTTCGGCGACAAGGACGGGCTGTACCGCGCCGTGCTCAGCGCGCCGATCGAAGGCATGGCGGCGCAGCTCGCCGGCTTCGACGACCCGGCGCTGACGCTGACGCAGTCGCTGCAGCACCTGCTGCGCGGCTTCGTTGGCGAGGACGGCGCTTCGTTGCCCGATGCCGATGCCGGCGTGCGCCTGTACCTGCGCGAGATGATCGAGCCGACCCCCGTCTTCGCTGCCACGGCCGCGCAGCACATCCGCCCGGTGCACGACGCCATCGCGCGCGTGCTGGCGCGGCACATCGGCCTGCACCCGGACAGCGAGCCCGACGAAGACGTGCACCGCCTGGTCTTCGCGCTGATCGCGATGGCGCACGACTACTGCATGTCGCGCGAGTTCATGAACGCGCTGGCGCCGCGGCTGCTCGACGGACCCGATGCGCTGCTGCGCGCGCGCGATCGGCTCGTCGATTGGGGTGTGGCGCTGGTCGCGCACGAGCGCCGGCGGCGCGGCTTGGAGAACGCATGAAGAGACTGCTGCTCGCGGCCCTGCCGCTGCTGCTCGCCGCCTGCGCCACGCAGCGCCTGCCGGCGACGCCGACCGAGGTGGCGCCCGAACGCTGGCAGGCGACGTTGCCGCACGGTGGCGACGCCGCGGCGCTCGCCGATTGGTGGCGGCGTTTCGACGACCCGCTGCTGGCCGAACTCGTGCGCGACGCGCAGGCCGACAACCCGACCTTGACGCAAGCGCTGGCGCGATTGGCCGAGGCGCGCGCCGGTGTGCGCAGCAGCGCCGCGCAACGCTGGCCGGCGGTCAACGCGTCGGCGCAGGCGCAGCGCGGCGCCTCGGCGTCGAGCAACTTCGTCGCCTCGACGCAAGGCTCGGCCGGTGTCGATGCGTTGTGGGAAGTCGATCTGTTCGGCGCCACGCGCGCGCAGATCGCAGCCGCGCAAGCCCGCAGCGAGCAGGCCGCGCTCGGCTGGCATGCGGCGCGGGTCAGCCTCGCCGCCGACGTGGCCGGCGTCTACGTCGGCTACCGTGCCTGCGAAGCGCTGCAGCAGGTCTTCGACCAGGACGCGGGTTCGCAGACGCAGACGGCCGAGTTGACGCGCCAGAAGGTGCGTGTCGGCTTCGAAGCGCCGGCCAACGGCGCGCTTGCCGACGGCGCGGCCGCCGATGCCGGCAACCGCGCGATCGCGCAGCGGGCCGAGTGCGATGCGCTGGTGAAGAGCCTCGTCGTGCTCACCGGCCAGGCCGAGCCGGCGCTGCGCACGCGCTTGCAAGGCAACACCGCCAAGCTGCCGCAACCGGGTGCTTTTGCCGTCGGCACGCTGCCGGCGCAACTGCTGCAACAGCGGCCCGACATCGCTGCGGCAGAGCGCGCGCTCGTCGCCGCCGCGGCCGATGCCGGCGTCGCCGAAGCCGCGCGCTATCCGCGGCTGACCTTCAGCGGCAACCTCGGCACGTCGCTGCTGCGCATCGGCGGCAACACCGCCGACGGCACGGCGTGGGGCTTCGGCCCGTCGCTGGTGCTGCCGCTGTTCGACGGCGGCGCGCGCCGCGCCGGCGAAGACGCGGCGCGGGCGCGCTACGACGACGCGCGCGCGTCGCTCGACAGCCAACTGCGCCGCGCGGTCAGCGAAGTCGAAGAAGCCCTCGTGCGCCTGGATGCCGCCACGCGACGTGAAGGCCAGGCGCAGCGCGCTGCGCAAGGCTTTCTCGACTTTTTCGCCGCCGCCGAACAACGCTGGCGCATCGGCGCCGGCAGCCTGATCGACCGCGAAGAGGCGCGCCGCACCGCGCTCAATGCGCAGAGCGCGCTGATCAACGTGCAGCGCGAGCGCGTCGCGGCGTGGATCACGCTCTACCGCAGCTTGGGCGGCGGCTGGACCGCCAGCGACACGACACCGAAATGAAGAAGACCACGATGAACAGAAAAATCCTCGTCCTCGTCCTCGGCGCGGCGACGATCGCTGCGGTGTTCGCCGTCTGGGCCGCAGAAGACAAGGCGCCGCCCGCAGGCGCCGGCGCAACCGCTGCCAAAGCCGCGCTCACCGTCACCGCCACCGTGCCGCAGACCAGCCGCTGGCCGGTCACCGTCAGCGCCAACGGCAACGTGATGGCGTGGCAGGAGGCCATCATCAGCGCCGAGACCCAGGGCCTGCGCCTGACCGAAGTGCGTGCGCAGGTCGGCGACCGCGTCAAGCGCGGCCAGGTGCTGGCGCTGCTCTCGGCCGACACGCTCAGCGCCGACCTTGCCGCCACGCGCGCCGGCGTCGCCGAAGCCGAGGCCAACCAGGCCGAGGCCGCGGCCAACGCCGAGCGCGCGCGCCAGTTGCAGGCCAGCGGCGCGATCAGCGCGCAGCAGATCCAGCAGTACGTGACCGCCGAAGCCACGGCCAAGGCGCGCGCGAATTCGCTGCGCGCGCAACTGCGCGCCGCCGAAGTGCGCCTGGCGCAGACGCGCATCACCGCACCCGACGACGGCGTGATCTCGATGCGCGGCGCGACCGTCGGCGCGGTCGCGCAGCCGGGGCAGGAGCTGTTCCGCCTGATCCGCAAGGAGCGGCTCGAATGGCGCGCCGACGTCACGGCCGCCGACCTGGCACGCATCCGGCCGGGGCAGAAAGTGCATGTCACGACGGCCGGCGGCAGCGCCGTCGCCGGCACGGTGCGCAGCGTTGCGCCGATGGTCGATGCGGCCACGCGCAACGGCGTCGTCTTCGTCGATCTGCCGCAGCCGGGCGACGCGAAGGCCGGCATGTTCGCGCGCGGCGAGTTCGCCGTCGGCGAGCGCGACGGCGTGACGCTGCCGCAGTCGGCGGTGGTGCTGCGCGACGGCTTCAACTGGCTGTTCCTGATCGGCGCCGACAACAAGGTGAGGCAGTTGAAGGTGGGGGTCGGCGCGCGCTTCGGTGAACGCATCGAGATCACCAGCGGCCTGCCCAAAGACGCGCGCGTGGTCTCACAAGGCGCCGGCTTCCTCGCCGACGGCGATACCGTCCGCCTGGCCGACAAATAGAAGAGATCGCCATGAACATCAACGTCTCCGCCTGGTCGATCCACAAGCCGGTGCCGTCGATCCTGCTGTTCATCATGCTGACGATCCTCGGCGTGATGGGCTTCCGGGCGATGAAGATCCAGAACTTCCCCGACATCGATCTGCCCACCATCACCGTCAGCGCCTCGCTGCCCGGCGCCGCGCCGGCGCAGATGGAGACCGAGGTCGCGCGCAAGATCGAGAACTCGATCGCCACCGTGCAGGGCCTGAAGCACATCTACACCAAGGTGCAGGACGGCACGGCGACGATCACCGCCGAATTCCGCCTCGAAAAACCGACGCAGGAGGCGATGGACGATGTGCGCGACGCCGTCTCGCGCGTGCGCTCCGACCTGCCGGCCGATCTGCGCGACCCGGTCATCAGCAAGCTCGATTTCGCCGCGCTGCCGATCCTGACCTACACCGTGGCCTCGTCGCGCATGGACGACGAGTCGCTGTCCTGGTTCGTCGACAACGAGGTGACGCGCAAGCTGCTCGCCGTCAACGGCGTGCGCAGCGTCGACCGGGTCGGCGGCGTGACGCGGCAGGTGCGCGTCGAGCTCGATCCGTCGCGGCTGTCGGCGCTCAACGTCACCGCCGCCGAAGTCTCGCGCCAGTTGCGCGCGGTGCAGCAGGAGGCGCCGGGCGGGCGCACCGACCTCGGCGGCGTCGAACAGGCGGTGCGCACGATCGCCACCGTGCAGACCGCGGCCGATCTCGGCGCGCTCGAGGTCCCGCTC
>CADEEN010000117.1 GCA_902826345.1 uncultured Burkholderiales bacterium
CCGATGTAGCAACCCGGTCGGTCGATGTCGTTGGTGGCGTAGTCGCAGCCGTAGCTGCGCAGCGGCCAGCCGTGGTTGGCGCCCGAGGCGGCGATGTTGAGTTCGTCGCCGCCGCGCGGGCCGTGTTCGACGACCCACAACTCATTGCTGCCCGGCCGCACTGCGGCGCCCTGCGGGTTGCGATGTCCGCCGCTCCAGATGCCGAGCGCGGAGCCGTCGGCAGGTGCGCCATTGCGGTTGAGCCGCACCACCTTGCCGATGGTGTTGGTCTGCACCTGCACGCCGAGGGAGTCGCCGCGGGCGACACCGCTGTTGGCCTCGACGCCGCGCTCGCCCACCGCCACGTACATCGTGGCGTCGCTGCGCCATGCGATGCGCGCGCCATAGTGAACGGAACTGCTGCCGACCTTCGGCGTCTGCTGCCAGATCGTTTGCGGCGCCTGCTGCCAGTTGTCGAAGCTCGTGTTCAACTGACCACGTGCCAGCGCCGTGCCGGTGCCGCCGGCGCCGTTTTCGGAGAACGTCAGATAGACCCAGCGCGTGCTCGCAAAATCGCTGTCCAGCGACACGTCGAGCAAACCGCCTTGACCGTCACTGTTGAGGCCCGGCGGCGCGGCCAACCGTTGCGTCACCGTGCTGCCATCGGCGCTGACCAGCGCCAGCGCGCCGCCCTTTTCGGTGACCAGCATGCGCCCGTCGGGCAGAAACGCCAGCCCCCACGGCGCATTCAGCACCGCGCCCAGCACGGTGGCGGTGCCGGTGCTCGACGGCGGGTCGTTGTCGAGCGAGCCCTCGCCGCTGCTGCCGCCACCACCACCGCCGCCGCCGCAGGCGGCAATGCCCACCGACGTGGCAGCGAGCAAGGCAAAGCCGGCGTGCAGCAGCGAGCGCCGGAACGAAGGGGCGGGAACGGGTGTATGCATGGCGCAAACTTTAAGCGGGCGGCGGCCGTGCCGTGCAGCCAAGCGTAAGCGGGCAGCGCCGCGTTGCGAAAAAAGCGCTCGCCATGTCGGCAGAAGTGATGAGCTGGCGTGGTTGCTCACAGCTTGTTTCGAGGCCATCGACCGCCGATAGACTTCGCCCGTGCCGCCGCTGACCGACCCCACACTCGATGCTTTGCGCGACTGGCTCGCCGCCGAGCCGGCGGTGCTGGTCAGCGTGTGCAGGACACAGGGCTCGGTGCCGCGCGAGGCGGGCACGTGGATGGCGGTTTTCGCCGAACGTGTACTCGGCACGATCGGTGGCGGGCATCTCGAGTTCGATGCCATCGCGTCGGCGCGAGCCGCGCTGTCGGGCGCAGCGCTCGAAGCCGAGCGGCGGTTCGCGCTCGGCCCGTCGCTCGGCCAGTGTTGCGGCGGCGTCGTGCACTTGCGCTTCGAGCCTGTCGCGCCTGAGACCGCAGCGGCATCGACCCGGCGCTTGCAGGCCGAGTTCGACGCGCGCCGCATGCCGCTGGCGCTCTTCGGCGGCGGCCACGTCGGCCGCGCGATCGTGCGTGCGCTGCTGCCGCTGCCGCTGCGCGTGCACTGGATCGACAGTCGCGACGAGGTCTTTCCGGACGGCCTGCCGCCGCAGGTGCAGTCCGAACACTCGGCGCCGGTCGAGGCCGCGGTGCGTGATCTGGCACCGGGCTCGCGCGTGCTGGTCATGAGCTTCTCGCACGCCGAAGACCTGGAGATCATCGCCGCCTGCCTCACACGGCTGCGCGAGCGCGACGACCTGCCGTTCATCGGCCTGATCGGCAGCAAGAGCAAGTGGGCGACGTTCAGGCACCGGCTCGAAGCGCGCGGCTTTGCAGACGCCGAGATCGCGCGCATCACCTGCCCGATCGGCGTGCCGGGCGTCGTCGGCAAGGAGCCCGAGGTCATCGCCGCCGCGGTGGCGGCGCAGTTGATGCAGCTTCGTTGACGCCGGCAGGCAAGTCGTTGACTGCGGCAAGCATCGACGGCACGATGCCGCCATGGCCGGCGCGCAAGAGTCTCCCCAGGTCGCGGCGCTGCGCCGCTTCAGCCGCTTCTACACGCGCCAGCTCGGCCTGCTCGACGAGCACCTGCTGGACAGCGGCTTTTCCCTGACCGAGGTGCGCCTGCTCTACGAGATCGTGCGCCAGCCCGGCCGGACCGCGGCCGAACTCGGCCGCGCGCTGGCCCTCGACGCCGGCTACCTGAGCCGCATCCTGCGCTGCTTCGAGGCGCAGGGCCTGGTCAGGCGCGGCGTGCATGCCAGCGACGCACGCAGCAGCACGCTGGCCGCCACGGCCAAGGGCGCGAAGGCGCTGGCGCCGCTGGAGGAAGGCGCGAGCGCGCAGGCCGCGGCGCTGCTGTCGCACCTCGACAGCGCCGGCGCCGACGAGTTGCGCCTGGCGATGCAGACCGTCGAGCGCGCGCTGACGCCGAACCCGCGCGGTACGCCGGAGCCGATCGTGCTGCGTCCGCATCAGGTCGGCGACGTCGGCTGGATCGCACACCGCCAGGGCCTGCTCTACGCCGAGGAGCACGGCTACGACGAGACGTTCGAAGCGCTGGTGGCCGAGATCGCCGCCAGGTTCGCGCGCGGCTTCGATCCGAAGTGGGAGCGCTGCTGGGTGGCCGAGCAGGGCGGGCGCATCGTCGGCGCGGTTTTCGTCGTGCGCAAGTCGGCGCGCGTGGCGCAACTGCGCTTGTTGTACGTCGAGCCTGCCGCGCGCGGGCAGGGCCTGGGCGCGCGGCTGGTCGACGAGTGCATCCGCTTCGCGCGTGCCAAGGGCTACAAGAGCCTGATGCTGTGGACGCAATCGCACCTCGAAGCCGCGGGGCACATCTACATTGCGCGCGGCTTCGTCTTGCAGAAGCAGGAGCCGCATCGATCGTTCGGCAAATCGCTGATCGGGCAGTATTGGGTGCTGAATCTGTGAGTACCGAACGCGCGGCGCTCGCCGCCGCAGCCGTCGTCGGCATCCAGGTCGGCGCCTGCATCGCCGGCAGCCGCTGGCTGGTGCACGACCTCGGGCCGGTGGCGTTGACCTTCCTGCGCTACGCGATCGCGCTGGCCAGCCTGCTGCCTTTCCTGGCGGGTGCGCCGCGCGCGTGGTCGCGGCTGTCGGCCCGCGAGGCGGTGGCGACGGGGCTGCTCGGCATCACGCAGTTCGGTCTTCTGATCGCGCTGCTCAACATCGGCCTGGTGCACGTCGGCGCCGGCCTCGGCGCCTTGCTGTTCGCGACCTTTCCGCTGATGACGATGACCATCGCCACGGCCGCCGGCCACGAGCGCTTCGACGCGGCGCTCAGCGTTGGCGTGCTGCTGTCGATCGTCGGTGTGGCGTTGGCGCTCGGCGTGCGTCCGCCGGACCTGGGCGGCAAGGCGTTGGCGATCGGCGCGGCCTGCGTGCTGGCCTCGGCGTTGTGCGGCGCCGTCTGCTCGGTGCTGTACCGGCCGCTGCTGCAACGCCACGCCATGCTGCCGCTCGGCGCCTTGGCGATGGCCGCCGCGGTGTTGGTGCTGGCGCCTGCGGCGTGGGCCGAAGGTCTGGGCGAACGGGCTCGCCTGCTCAGCGCTGCGCAGTGGGCGGCGATGCTGGCCATCGGCCTGTCGAGCGGCGTCGCCTATTGGGTCTGGCTGTGGGCGTTGAAGCACGCCGCGCCGACCAAGGTCACCGCGTTCCTTGCGTTGAGTCCCGTCACGGCGATGCTGATCGGCGCGCTGGCGCTCGGCGAGGCGGTGGGCTGGGGGTTGCTGGCGGGTGTGGCGTGCATCCTCGTCGGCCTGGCGTTGACGGCGCGACGGCAGGTCGGTCGGGAGGCGGCGGCGATCTGAAGTTGGGCGGCGTGCCGATGCGCTCGCAAAGGCGGCTCACGGCCCAGAGCGGCCGTTGGCCGCTCTGGGCCGACAGCGGCCGCCCAACCAGACCCCGCCATCAGCGCGCCACGTCACCCCCGCGATGCCGCGCCGCGCGCTTCGACAACGCGTTCGGAAAATACAGCGCCGTCAGGCTCTTGCTGTGCACCGGGCTCGGCGGCGGCGGTGTCATCGCCGGCTCGTCGTTGCCGTGACGGCGCCAGTCGCGAATCCACAAGATGTCGTCGCAGACGTCGAGCAGGCCCATCGTTTCGCGGTCGCCGACGAGCACGCCTTGCACGTGCAGGCCCAACTCGTCGCGCGCGCGGTCGAGCTTGTCGAGCGTGGCGCGCACGCAGCCGAATTCGCCGTCGCTGACGATCAGCAGATCGGCGCCGTGCCACGCAGCGTCGTGCACGCAGTCGATCGCGCGCTCGATCGGCGTCTGCACGTCGGTGCCGCCGTCGAAGGATTGCGCCATCAGGTCGAGCGTCGCGTTCAAGTCGCCGAGGTCGCGCTCGATCAGCTCGTCAGGCCCGCCGAAGGCGAGCAGCTTGCACGCGCGGCCACTCGCATGCGCTTCGCGCAGCGCGGCGATGGCCACGGCCTTGGCGATGTTCTCCGGCGCGCCGGCCATCGAGCCCGAGGTGTCGAGGCAGAGCAAGAAGGGGCCGCGCTCTTGCACCTGCGCCGGCAGCGCCTGCGAGGCCGCGCCGTGCACGCGGCCGTGCGGGTCGGGCCGCCAGTCGATCACCAGCGCCTCGGTGTCGTGCGCGAGCAGCCGGCCTTCGGCCTGGCGCGCGCGCCACAGGCGCTTGCCGACCGGGTGGCGCAGCAGGATCGCTTCGCTGGGCAGCATGTGCTCGAGGCGCGAATCGAAACGGATGCCGGTGATCTCGCCCGGCGCACCGGGCAGGCGCGTTGGCACGGCGCGCAGCGGCGCGCGTTGCGTGGTGGCCTGCGGCGCGGCTGCGCGAGCGGCGCGCGGCGAGAACTCGCGGCGGCCGAGGCGCTGCAACAGCGCCGTCAACGCCGGCAGCGCGGCCAGCCGCTCTGCCGCACGCCGCGCTTCGTGCCACGCGCGCGAGCGCAGGTGGCCGCGCAGTTCGCCCCAGGGCAGGTGCGCGCCGCCGGCCAGGTCACGCAGCAATGCGAGGTCGGGTTCGAGACCGTGCAGTTCGAGCTGCCACGAGTGTTCGAACTCGCGCGCAACTTGCGCAATGGCCGCGTCGCGCGTCAGGCGCGGCTCGAGGTCCAGCGCGCGGTCGAGGTGCCACAGCATGGTGCGCATCACCTGCTCGGCCAACGCCGGCGTGGCGCGCGTGAAGGCGGGCAGGTTCAGCGCGCCGATGACGCTGCGCAACGCGGCAGCGGCGGGGGCGTCACCGAAGTCGGCCGCGGTGGCAGGCAGCGCGCCGGCGACGAGCGCCGCAAGCCACGCCCGCACGTCGTCGAGCCGCCGCTCGCGCTGGCCGATGGATGCTGTCAGCGTCGGCAACCACAGCGGCCGAGGCAACACTTGCAGGCGGTCGTACGGTGCGTCGAAGCTGCTCATTCCACGGCTTCAGCGATGGCGATCGGTGCGGGTGCCGCCGTGGCGCCTTCGTCGCAAGGCAACGCAGCGAAGGCGGCGCGGGTGGCGGCCAGACGCGCCGCAATGTGGTCGAGCATGCGCAGCGCCTTGACAGGCGCGTGCGCGAGCCGCGTGCACAGGGACGGCGGCATCCACAGCCGCGTCGCCAATGCGGCGGCTTGTGCTTGCGCACACGATTGCACCTCGGCGCGCGACGCTGCGACTTGCGCTTCGATTTCGCTGACCTGCTCGACGCGACAGCGGATGTGCACGGGGCTCCAGCGGCGGCGCAGTGTTTCTTCCAAGCGTGCGGAGACGATGCGCTGCGCGTTCGGCTGTGCATCGTCGTCGCGCTCACCCAGACCGATCGCTCGCGCCAGCGCCAGCTTGCCGGCGCCGTCATCGCCCGCGTCGTCGGCTGGCGCCGTCTCTTCGATCGTCAGCTGCTTCTCGAAGGCCTGTACCGCACGCTCGAGCCACGGCGCTTCGTGCGCCGGCGTGGCCAGAAGCTCGTCTTCGAACCAGGCTTGCAGTGCGGGCACGTTGTGGGGTTGGGCGCTGGCGATGAACGGCGCCAGCCAGAGGTCGTAGCGATCGACAGCGTCGCGGCCCTCGCTCGCCGCGGCTGTGCGGGCCAGCGCGACGAACTGCCGCCAACGCCGATCCGACAGTGCCGGCTGGTCGTGCGACGCCAGCCACTCGCGCAGCGATGTGCACGCGGCGGTGAAGTCGTCGCCGAGCACGACGCGTGCTGCCGCAGCGGCAACCGCCTCGCGTTCAGCCGGCAACAGCGGCGCCTCGATGCGCGGCGCGGCCTCGTCGAGTGCGAGCAGCGCCGTGAAATTGCCGTCGCCCACCGGCGCCACCGGCACGCGCAGCAGGAAGCGGTCGTAGAAGGCGCGCAGCGCGTCATCCGCCGGCACCTCGTTGCTCGCGCCGACGACAGACACCAGCGGCGTCGTCAGCCGCTGCGTGCCGTTGTCGAACTCGCGCTCGTTGAGCAGCGTCAAGAGGGCGTTGAGGATCGCCGAGTTGGCCTTGAAGACCTCGTCGAGAAAAGCGATGCCCGCGGTCGGCAGGAAGCCGTCGGTCAGGCGCTCGTAGCGGTCGTCCTCGAGCGCTTTCAACGACAGCGGGCCGAACAGTTCTTCCGGCGTCGAGAAGCGCGTCAGCAGGCGCTCGAAGTAGCGCGTGTCGGCGAACGCACTGTGCAGCCGCCGCGCCAGTGCGCTCTTGGCGGTGCCGGGCGGGCCGATCAGCAACACATGTTCGCCGGCAAGGGCGGCCAGCAACGCCAGGCGGACGGCGGCCTCGCGTTCGAGCAGGCCATGGCCGAGTGCTGCAAGCAAGGACGACAGGCGTTCACGCATCACCATGCCCAATTGTGGCGCGCGCTGCCGGGCCGCAAAAACGTGCCGGAATCGACGCTGCGCTAAACAAAGAAAGCACGGTGCGGCAAGCGACGCATCCAAGCTGCGCGAAGCTCCGTAGCCCTGCCAACCTCACCCAAAGATCGACGATGACCCGAACGCGATTCCACCGCCTGCGTCTGCGCCCATTCGCGCTGGCACTGGCCCTCGGCGCCGGTGCGGCGCACGCGGCCGACGGCAAGCTCTTGCTGACCGGCGGCGTGGCCAGCATCGACGGCGCGGCCGGCGGCGGCTTGACGCCGTGGGCCGTGACCGGCAGCTACGCGACGCAAGGTCAGGCCGGCGGCACGGCGCACCTCACCGCAGTGAAGGCGCAGGACTACGCGCTGCTGACCTACGGCGCCGCCTTCAGCTGGAACGAGCGCATCGAGCTCTCGTTGGTGCGCCAGGAGTTCGACACCAAGGACAACCTGGCGCCGCTCGGCCTCGGTGGCCTGAAGTTGAAGCAGGACATCGTCGGTGTGAAGGCACGCGTGGCCGGCGACGCCGTGCTCGACAGCGACACGCTGATGCCGCAGATCGCGCTCGGCCTGCAATACAAGCGCACGCGCGCCGGCGCGCTCGGGCCGACGTTGTTCGGGCCGCTCGGCGCCAAGGACAGCGGCGTCGATGTGTACGTCAGCGCGACCAAGCTCTTTCTCGCGCAGGGCGTGCTCGTCAACGGCACGCTGCGCGCGACCAAGGCCAACCAGAACGGCCTGCTCGGCTTCGGCGGTGCGCAGAGCGACAGCTACAAAGTGCAGCCCGAGGTCTCGGTGGCGGTGCTGCTGCGCAAGGACGTGGCGCTCGGCGCCGAATACCGTGCCAAGCCCGACAACCTGAACCGCAGCGTGCTGGGCAATGGGGCGCTGGCCGAAGACGACTGGTTCGACGTCTTCATCGCCTGGGCGCCGAGCAAACACTTCTCGCTGACGGCTGCGTATGTCGATCTCGGCAAGATCGTGCCAGCTCTGCAGCCGAAGCGGCAGACCGGCGCCTACCTGTCGGCACAGCTTTCATTCTGAGGACGATATGCGACGTGTCATCCCTGCCTTCTTGCTGGCTTGCGCCGGCTTCGTCATCGGCACCCCCGTCGATGCACAGACCAAACCCGCCGACGACAGCGTCTACCAGGCCTTCGGCCAGAAAGCCGGCCTCCAGGCGCTGATGGAAGACTTCTTCGACCGCTTGAAGGCCGATGCACGCACGGCGCCGTTCTTCAAGGACACGAACCGCGCCAACCTCGTCGAGCAACTGACAGAGCAGCTCTGCCAGGAGTCGGGCGGCCCCTGCGTCTACAAGGGCGCGCCGATGGACAAGGTGCACCGCGATCTCGACATCCGCAAGCAGGACTTCAACGCGCTGGTCGAGGTGCTGCAGACGAGCATGGACGCCAAGGGCGTGCCGTTTCGGGCACAGAACGCGATGCTGGCGCGACTGGCGCCGATGCACCGCGACATCATCACGCGTTGAACGTGCCCGGCCGGAGGATGCCGCGATCGACGTTCTTCAACTGCGTGTGGCCGCAGAAGGCCATCGTCACGTCCAGTTCCTTGTGCAGGATCTGTAGAGCGCGCGTCACGCCGGCCTCGCCCATCGCGCCCAGGCCGTAAGCCATCGCGCGGCCGATCATCGTGCCGCGTGCGCCCAGGGCCCAGGCCTTGAGCACGTCCTGCCCGCTGCGGATGCCGCCGTCCATCCAGACTTCCGTCTTGTCGCCGACGGCATCGACGATCGCCGGCAGTGCGCGGATGGATGACGGCGCGCCGTCCAACTGGCGCCCGCCGTGGTTGCTGACGACGATCGCGTCGGCGCCGTGCTCGACGGCGAGCAGCGCGTCCTCGACTTCCATGATGCCCTTCAGGATGAACTTGCCGCCCCAGCGCTCGCGCACCCAATCGACGTCGGCCCATGACAGCCGCGGGTCGAACTGCTCGTTGGTCCAGGCGGCGAGCGACTTCATGTCGCTGACCTCCTTGACGTGGCCGACGAGGTTGCCGAACGAGTGCCGCCGCGTGCCGAGCATGCCCAGGCACCAGCGCGGCTTCATCGCCAGGTTGATCAGGTTGGCGATCGTCGGCTTCGGCGGCGCGGTCAGGCCGTTCTTCAGGTCCTTGTGGCGCTGGCCGATGACTTGCAGGTCCAGCGTCAGCACGAGGGCACTGCATTTCGCGGCCTTGCAGCGATCGATCATGCGCGACATGGCCTCGCGGTCGCGCATCATGTAGAGCTGGAACCAGAACGGCGCCTTCGTGCTGGCGGCGATGTCCTCGATCGAGCAGATGCTCATCGTCGACAGCGTGAACGGGATGCCGAACTTCTCTGCCGCCTTGGCGGCGTGGATCTCGCCGTCGGCGTGCTGCATGCCCGTCAGCCCCACCGGCGCGATCGCCACCGGCATCGTCGCCGCCTGGCCCGCCATCGTCACCGCGGTGCTGCGGTTGTCCATGTTGACCGCGACGCGCTGTCGCAGCTCGATGGCCTTGAAGTCGGCCTCGTTGGCGCGGTAGGTGCCTTCGGTCCACGAGCCGCTGTCGGCGTAGTCGTAGAACATGCGCGGCACGCGCCGCTGCGCAAGCAGGCGAAGGTCTTCGATGCAGGTGATGACGTGGGCCATGGCCAGGATCGTACCCACATCGGCCGGCGCGCCGCCGGCCAGTGGCGCCGGCGCTCAGCGCGCCGACGGTTCGTAGGTCGTCGGCGCAGCGGTGGCGCGCACGCTGCGCGTACGCGGCGTGAAGTTGAGCTTGGCTTCGGCGTTGCTCGCCGCGCCGACCTGCAGCGCCTGCGACGCCTGATCGACCAGCTGATCCGGGTGCCAGACGCGCAGCTCGGCCGCGCCGTCGGGCACGCCTTCGATGCGCACGCGGCCGGCGGCATCGCTGACCGCGCTCCACGGCGTGTCCGCCACCAGAATGTGCGCGCGCATCGAGCCGTGCAGGTGGCAGCCGAGCACGATGGCGCCGGTCTGGTCGAGCACGACGTCGCTGCTCGTGTCCTTGCCGCCCTTGGCCGGGCCCATGCGGATGTCGATCTGCTTGGCCGGCGCCACCGAGCCGAGCGGGCCGCCGGCCAGCGAGCGCACATGGTGGTCGTAGGCGTCGCGGTTGACGAAGCGCACGCTGCCGCCTTGCGGCACCACGGTGACGAAGGGCTCGTAGCGCAGGTCCTGCTGGTTGACCACGGCCACCGGCGGCGTTGGGCGTGGCGTCCACGCGGCGGTGGGCCGTACTTGCACGACGGCGTTGGCCGCAGGCTTGCCGTCGGCTCCGGTCACCGTGACCTGCACCGTGCCCGCATGGGCCAGCAGCGAGGACAGCGCAAGCGCGGCGGTGACAAGGGTTCGTTCGAGGTTCATCGAAGGCTTTCGGGTCGATCTGTCGCCTTGTACGGCGCGCGGCCCGTCGGCGGATGCGCTGCCGCTCACGCCCAGGCGCGCGCCACCAACAAAGTCACGACGATCGCCGCGGCCACGCCGGCGAGCAGCCAGTTCGACAACTGACCGTGCGGCGCACCGGGGCGGCGGCGTGGGTGTGCTTTGCTGTTCATGCTTGAAGTGTCATCGGCCGGCGTGCTGGAGTGAAGCCATGCGCACCCCCATCAGACGGATGCGCCGTGAAAAATCGACGCGCTTCAAACACTGACTCGCTGCATCGCGAATAGTTTCAGCTTCCGCCGTCGCGGCGTCGAGCGTCAGATCGCGCGTCACCGTCTTGAAATCGTCGAAGCGCAGCTTGATGCCGACGGTCTTGCCGAGGTAGCCCTTCCTCTGCAGATCGTGCGCCAGTTCGCGCACCAGCTCGTCGAGGATCGCGCCGAGCTCGGCGCGGTCGGCGCGCGCCGAGAGATCGCGGTCGAAGGTGGTCTCGCGGCTCATCGACACCGGCTCGCTCGACGTCGACAGCGCGCGCTCGTCGCGGCCGTGCGCGGCGTCGTGCAGCCAGCGCGCGTAAGCGCGGCCGAAGTGCTCGGCCAGCAGCGCCTTGTCGGCAGCGGCCAGGTCGGCAATCGTCCTGATGCTCAAGGCCGCCAGCTTGGCGCCGGCCTTGGGCCCGATGCCGTTGATGCGCCGCACCGGCAGCGGCCAGATCCGTCGCGGCAGATCGTCGTGCGTCAGCACGGTCAGGCCGTCGGGCTTGTCGA
>CADEEN010000118.1:0-7023 GCA_902826345.1 uncultured Burkholderiales bacterium
TTGTCCTTTCGGACCCAGGCGCTGCAATCCGAGGCCCGCGCCGGCTTGCAATCGCTGCTGCGCTTGTACGGTGGCGCCGACGTGCTCGCTGCGGCGCGCGCCACGCTTCCGGCTCGCGAGCCGATCCGCCGTGCGCTCGATGACCTGACATGGTTGGCGGATCACGTGCAACGCGCGCATAAGGAGGTGCGCATCGGTTTCGATCTGGCGGACCTCTCGGGCTATGCCTATTACAGCGGCCCGCGTTTCTCGATCTACGCGGCGGGCTGCAATGCAGCGCTGGCGCGTGGCGGGCGTTACGACGAAGTGGGTGCGGTGTTCGGGCGCAACCGGCCCGCTGTCGGCTTCTCGCTCGATGTCAAGGAGCTGGCCCTTGCCGCTCCATGTGATGGCTCGCATGCCGCGGTGCGCGCGCCGTGGAACCAGTCGCCCGCGTTGCGCGAAGCGGTGCGGCGCCTGCGCGAGCAGGGCCACACGGTCGTTTGCACGCTACCGGGTCACGACCAGGAAACGCAAGAGTACGAATGCGACCGCGAGCTGATCGAGGTCGCGGGCCAATGGGTCGTCAAAGGCCTCTGAACGAAAGACGAGCAAGACACATCATGGAAGTTTCCTCCGCACGCGGCCGCAACGTCGTCGTCGTCGGCACGCAGTGGGGCGATGAAGGCAAGGGCAAGGTCGTCGATTGGTTGACGGACAACGCGCAGGGCGTCGTCCGCTTCCAGGGTGGCCACAACGCCGGCCACACGCTCGTCATCAAGGGTGTCAAGACGGCTCTGCAACTGATCCCGAGCGGCATCATGCGCGACGGCGTCGCCTGCTACATCGGCAACGGCGTCGTCGTCGATCCGGCACACCTGCTGTCGGAGATCGAGCGGCTGGAGAAGATCGGCCTGGACGTGCGATCGCGGCTGCGCATCAGCACCTCGTGTCCGCTGATCCTGCCGTTTCACGTCGAAGTCGATCGCGCGCGCGAGGCGCTGCGCGAGAGCAGCGGCAGCGGCAAGATCGGCACCACGGGCAAAGGCATCGGCCCGGCGTATGAAGACAAGGTGGCGCGGCGCGCGCTGCGCATCGAAGACCTGGCGCATCCGGCGCGCTTCAAGACCAAGCTCGAAGCGCTGCTCGCACTGCACAACGAAGCGCTCGCCGGTCATCTGAAAGTGAAGCCATTGCCGCTGCAACCGATGCTCGACAACGCGCTGGCCCTCGGTGAAAAGCTCGCGCCGTTGTTCGCCGACGTCGGCTACGCGCTGCACCAGCGCCATCTCGCCGGCGACAACCTGCTGTTCGAAGGCGCGCAGGGCACGCTGCTCGACATCGACCACGGCACCTACCCCTACGTCACGTCGAGCAACTGCGTGGCCGGCAACGCTGCTGCAGGCTCGGGCGTCGGGCCGCAGATGCTGCACTACATCCTCGGCATCACCAAGGCCTACACGACGCGTGTCGGCAGCGGCCCGTTCCCGACCGAGCTCGACATCGGCCAGCCGGGTGGCGTCGGCCACCACTTCTCGACGATCGGGCAGGAGCGCGGCACCGTCACCGGCCGCGCGCGACGCTGCGGTTGGTTCGATGCAGCGGCATTGAAGCGCTCGGTCATCATCAACGGTGTCTCCGGCCTGTGCATCACCAAGCTCGACGTGCTCGATGGCCTGTCGGAGATCAAGGTCTGCGTCGGCTACCGGCAGAACGGGCGACAGATCGACATCCTGCCGTCAGGCGCCGACGAAGTCGCCGCTTGCGAGCCGGTCTACGAAACACTGCCCGGCTGGAAGGACACCACCGCGGGCCTGGCCAACTGGGAGCAGTTGCCGGCCAACGCAAGGCGCTATCTCGAACGCCTCGAAGCGCTCACCGGCACGCCTGTGGACATGGTCTCCACCGGCCCCGATCGCGTGCACACGATTCTTTTGCGCCATCCGTTTCGCAAGTAGGAACTGAACAGACATGCTGACCGACGACGGCAAACACCTCTATGTCTCCTGGGACGAGTACCACATGCTGACCGAGCGGCTGGCGCTCAAGGTGCATGCCTCCGGCTGGGCGTTCGACCAGATCCTGTGCCTGGCGCGCGGCGGCATGCGCCCCGGCGACGTGTTGTCGCGCGTCTTCGACAAGCCGCTGGCGATCATGAGCACGTCGAGCTACCGCGCCGATGCGGGCACGATCCAGGGCCGTCTCGACATCGCCAAGTACATCACCATGCCCAAGGGCGAACTGGCGGGCCGCGTGCTGCTGGTCGATGACTTGGCCGACTCGGGCGTGACGTTGAAGGCCGTCGTCGAACGTTTGCGCGGTATGCCCGCGATCAGCGAGCTGCGCTCTGCGGTGTTGTGGGTCAAAGGCGTGTCGAGCTACACGCCGGACTACTTCGTCGAGAAGCTACCGACGAGCCCGTGGATCCATCAGCCGTTCGAGGAGTACGACGGCCTGCGCCCCGATGGCCTGGCGAAAAAGTTCGTAGTTTGAGAACGAAACAGGGCCGGCAAAGCCGGCCCTGTCCGCATGTTTTTATCCTCGTTGGTGCCCAGGAAGGGACTCGAACCCCCACGGAGTTACCCGCTAGTACCTGAAACTAGTGCGTCTACCAATTCCGCCACCTGGGCATCTCAGGAACGCGAAAGTTTAGCATCAAGAACACAACATCCCAGACCCCGACGACGCCCAGCGCTGCGCTGATGAGCGAAGTCGAAGGCACCGTGCAAGGCCACCGCGACGGCCATGGCTTCCTCGTTCGCGAGGGCGCCGGCGTGCCCGACGTTTATCTCTCACCGCAGGAAATGCGTTCGGTGCTGCACCGAGATCGCGTGCGTGCGCGCATCGTGCGCTACGACCGCAAGGGCCGGCCCGAGGGTCATGTGCTCGAGATCATCGAGCGCCGCAAGGCGCCGCTGATCGGCCGGCTGCTGCACGAGGGTGGTGTCTGGCTCGTCGCGCCCGAAGACAGGCGCTATGGCCAGGACATCCTGATCGCGAAGAACGCAACGGCCAATGCCGAAGCCGGGCAAGTCGTTTCGGTCGAGCTCACCGAGCCGCCGTCGATGTTCTCGCAACCGGTGGGCCGTGTCGTCGAAGTGCTCGGCGAGATCGACGACCCGGGCATGGAGATCGAGATCGCGGTGCGCAAGTTCGAAGTGCCGCACCGCTTCGCGCCGGAGACGATCGCGCAAGCGGCGGCGCTGCCGGAGAAGCTGCGCCCCGCCGACCTGAAGCACCGTATCGACCTGACCGACGTGCCGCTGGTGACGATCGACGGCGAAGATGCGCGCGACTTCGATGATGCGGTGTACTGCGAGCCGATGCCGGCGATGGGCAAGGGCAAGGCGAAGAAGTCTGCCGGCTGGCGACTGTTGGTCGCCATTGCCGACGTCAGCCACTATGTGCGCACCGGCGAGCCGCTCGACGAAGACGCCTACGAGCGCGCAACCTCGGTTTACTTCCCGCGTCGCGTCATCCCGATGCTGCCGGAGAAGTTGTCTAACGGCCTGTGTTCGCTGAACCCGGACGTCGATCGGCTGTGCATGGTCTGCGACATGGTCGTGGCCACCAACGGCGAGATCGAGGGCTATCAGTTCTACCCCGCGGTGATGCACTCGCAGGCGCGCTTCACCTACACCGAGGTCGCTTCGATCCTGGCGAACACGCGTGGCCCGGAAGCAGCGCGGCGCAGCGAGCTGGTGCCGCATCTGATCCACCTGCACGAAGTCTTCCGCGCGTTGTTGAAGCAGCGCGCCCAGCGCGGCGCTGTCGAGTTCGAGACCACCGAGACGCAGATCGTCTGCGACGACAACGGCCGCATCGAGAAGATCATCCCGCGTACGCGCAACGACGCGCACCGCGTGATCGAAGAAGCGATGCTCGCTGCCAACGTCTGTGCGGCCGACTTCATCGCCGGCCACAAGCACCCGGCGCTGTACCGCGTGCACGAAGGGCCGACGCCGGAGAAGCGCACGACGCTGGCCAACTACCTGAAGGCGCTCGGGCTGAACCTGTCGATCAGCGAAGAGCCGACGCCCGCCGAGTACCAGGCGATCGCCGACGCGACGAAGGACCGCGCCGACGCGCAGCAGATCCACACCATGCTGCTGCGCTCGATGCAGCAGGCGATCTACACCGCCGTCAACGCCGGCCACTTCGGCCTGTCGTACGAGGCCTACACGCACTTCACGAGCCCGATCCGCCGCTACCCGGATCTGCTGGTGCACCGCGTCATCAAGGCGCTGCTGCACGGCAAGCGCTATCACATCGACAGCGGCAAGCTCGAAGACGCGCCCGTCGTGCGCAAAGGCGGCAAGGCGCCGACGCCGCGCGTGCAGGAAACCGAAGCCTGGGAGGGCGCCGGTGCGCACTGCTCGGCCAACGAGCGCCGCGCCGACGAAGCCTCGCGCGATGTGCAGGCCTGGCTGAAGTGCCGCTTCATGCGCGACAAGCTCGGCGAAGAGTTCGACGGCACCGTCACCGCGGCCACCGGCTTCGGCCTGTTCGTGCAACTCGACGAACTCTACGTCGAAGGTCTGCTGCACATCAGCGAACTCGGCGGCGAGTACTGGCGCTTCGATGAGGTGCGGCAGGAGCTGCGCGGCGAACGCACCGGCATCCGCCACGGCGCGGGCTCGAAGCTGCGCGTGCAGGTCAGCCGCGTCGATCTCGACGCGCGCAAGATCGATTTCCGGCTTGTCGTCGAAGGCGGCGGTGACAAGCTGCTTGCGCGGGGGCGCCGCATCGCGGCGTTGCCTTCGTCGGCGAGCGCCGTCGAAGAGCTCGCGGCCGTGCGGCTGCGCGACCGCGAGGTTCGCGCCGCGGCGCGCGGCAAGGACAAGCCGGCTCGCGCTTCGGCGAAGACGAGTTCGAGATCGAAGACTGCAGGCGCCAAGAAGACGCGGCGTTAGTCTGGCTTTTTGCTGGTGGGCGGGCAGGGTTCGAACCTGCGACCCCTGCCATGTGAACGCAATTGGACATGCGCCCGCAGCCGTCGTTTCTCTCTGTAGCCGGTGCTCAATGGGACGCAGAGACGCCCCATCGCCGTCAACGGAATTCACCGCGCTTTACACCAACGAACCCGCGGCTACGATTCCGCATGCCCAGGAACAGCTAAACCCAGGAGCGAACCCATGATTCGCAATCTCATTCTTCTCTTCGCCTCACTTGCCGTTTGCCTTGGCGCGAACGCACAACAAGACGGAGTGCCATTGATCGCCGCGCGCGACTACCTGTCGGGTGCCGAAGAAAAGGTTCAGGCGGATCTTTCTGCGCTGAATAAGATGCGATCGCGCACCGATCGCTTCAGCAACGTCCGCGTCAGCCGGTTCAATCCGAACGCAGTGCATGCCAACGTGGTTACGGTGGTCCTTCCTGATGGGACCGAGCGGCAGTACGTCGCCACCAAGATCGAGCGGGTGGATTTCGAAGCCAACCGATTGGCGAGCGTGATCCCGGACCAACCGCAGGCACCAGCTATGTCTGCATCGTCCAGTGCTCCAGCCGAAATCAACATCGAACGACCGCCGGAAAAGCCTGCCTACGTCCAAGTCGCCCCGTTGCGGTCTTGGGTCGGCAGGTCGAAGACAGGGCATCTGTTCTTCAACGTGTCAGACGATGGCGGCTTTCAAGGAACCATCGTCGAGCAGTCCAACAGGACCGAGCACTATCAGTTGGTGCTGTTGTCGGGTGGCCTGATTGCAGTACAGCGTGTGGTTCGCCAGGGGATACGAGAACCATCACCAGCGCAGCAAGAAGCATTTGAAGAACGCAATCGCGTCAGGCGCGATGCCCCTCAACACGCAGGAGAACGTCAATGAGGTTGCTTGCAATCCTTTTTCTGATGTGCATGCTGCGACCTGCTTTCGCGTGCAGCAGTTATGACCCCAACGTGCGGGTGATGTTTGCTTATACGCCTCAAGCGCAAGCAAATCTGCCTAGCGGGCAATCCATCAGCGGACTGGCTAGCGAACTCATTGACCGGCTGAACTCTGCGTTTTACTTCAGCGGCGTCAATCTGCAAGCCACCAACGGTGTCGGCTTCTATTATTTCCAGTACGAATCGCTGGATACGGCCAATCCGCATGCAGCGCTGATCGACGCCCAACAGCGCCCCCTCATGTTGCAGGCTCGGGAACAACTGTGCGCAGATGTCGTCGCAATTTTCCACGAGACGGCTACGGGCGACCATGCAGTCAGGGCGCTTGGCTCGCCTTACGCGGACGAGGCGATGATCCTGATTAACACAAGCAACATCAGCCTCTCAGATTTCCAGCATGAGTTCGGGCACCTGCTCGGCGCCCGACACCAAGCAAGTGGAGGGATGGCAAACAACAATCCAGACCCTGCTGGTATTGCCAACGGGCACTACATCCGCGAGCGTGGCACCGCCCTCGTCTATCCGGTAGGTCGCCCCGCCTGTATACAACCTCGGCGGCGTCACTTGCGAAGACCCCGTGGACTACGTCGAGGACTCCTTTCAGATCTTTTCGACGCCGAATCGATCGTGGTGTCCGGCGGGGACCGTAAGCCAGGGAGGACTGCCGCCCAATGGTTGCGGACCGTGGGGAACCGCGCAGCACAACAACGTCGCAAAGATGAACACACTGGTCGCGCAGATCAAGACGTTCCGAAACGACAACCTGTACGACAAGAAGATCGGCCAACTCGCCGCCGATTATCTGAACAACCTCATCGTCCCGATCATCACCGAGTAACCGTTCTCAACCCCGCACCGTTGGTGCAACCTTTCGGAGATTCCCAACATGAACACCCTTTCCAAAGTTGTCGCCGCGCTGGTCGCACTCTGCATGGCGAGCGTCTCGCATGCCGCCCAAATCACCTGCGTCGCGGGCGTGTCCTCCGTCGGCGTCGAAGCTGGCGGCGCTATGTATGTGTCCACCACCAGCATGCCCATCCACACCGTCTGCAACACGATCACCCAAGGCTCCTACGCCATGAACCCGCAGGCGTGCAAGCTGGCCTACGCCACGGCGCTCGCCGCACGCCTAAGCAGCAAGAACATCAAGCTGGGCTATAACG
>CADEEN010000118.1:7033-10925 GCA_902826345.1 uncultured Burkholderiales bacterium
TTCTACTTCGCCGAGATTCTGTGACCTACAACACCACGTCGCGCTGATCACTTAGGGCGTGAGGCTGAGGTAGGCCCGTCCGCAGGCCGCACCGGTTATTCCCCTGCGGTCAGCTTCAGCCGCAAGCTCTCGACCCGCTCGCTCCACTTCGCCAAGCACGTCGGCGAGCAGTAGGCCGGGATTGGCGGCTGACGCGCTGCCTGCGGGAGTGCCGGGATCGCTGCGGGTTCGATCACAACGGGTGGCGAGTGCTTTGGCGTCACGGAGCATGCGCTCACCAGTAGCGCTAGATCAGTTAGACAGCGCGGCGAGCAGCGCGCTCGCCGTCAGCGGCGCAGATGGGTTGCCGCGCGAGACCGCCGCTCCGTGCCAATAGGCCGCGGCACGCGCGGCGACGAACGCGTCTGCGATCACACCGCTGGCCGCCGACGCTGACCAAAGGCCAGCCAGCCAGCCCGCGAGCACGTCGCCGGTGCCGGCACCGGCCAGTCGCGCATTGCCGGTCGGGTTGATCACCGGCGTGCGGCGCGGCGCGGCGATGACGGTGCCCGAGCCCTTGAGCAACACGGTGCAATCGAAGCGCTGCGCCAGCGACTGCGCCGCGGCAAGACGGTTGGCCTGCACCCGCTCGGCGCCGGGCAGCGACAGCAATCGCGCTGCTTCGAGCGGGTGCGGTGTCAGCACCGTGGCCAAGCCGCGCGAAGCGCGTGCGGTCAACAGCGACTGCAACGAGGTATCGGCGGCGATCGCATTGAGCGCATCGGCGTCGAGCACCAGGCGCGCACTGCGCGACAGCAGCACCGGCAGCGGTTCGCGCACGGCATCGCCGCCACCGCAGCCGCAAACGACGGTGGCGCTGTGCCACGACTGCGGATCGTCTTGCCACATCGCGTGCCGCCACATCAGCTCCGGCGCGATGGCGTCATGCGCAGGCGCGTGCGGATCGAGCGCGCAAGCGAAGACGCGGCCCGCGCCGCCGGCCAGCGCGGCGCGCGCGGCCAAGGTCAGCGCGCCGCTCATGCCGGGCGCGCCGCCGACGGCGATGACGTCGCCGTAGCCGCCCTTGTGGCCGGCATGGCCCCTTTGCGGGCGCAGCAACGCGGCCGCGTCGGCGTCGCCGAGCAGCGCTCGCGGCGGCACCTGCGCGGATGCGGCGCTGCAGCCCAGGTCGTCGAACCACAGCAGGCCCGCGTGCTCGCGGCCCATCGCGGTGAACAAGCCGGGTTTGAGCGTCAGCAAGGCGAGCGTGTGCGTGGCGCGCACGACGAGCGAGCCTTGCGCCACGCCGGTGTCGGCGGCAAGGCCGCTCGGCAGGTCGATCGCCAGGCGCGGACCGACGATCGCGTTGATGGCTTGCACCAGCGCCGCCACCGCACCTTCCGGCGCCCGCGTGGCGCCCAGGCCGAGCAGCGCATCGATCGCCAGATCGACACCGGCCGGCGCCGCCGTGGCGTCGCCGATTGCAAGGCCGGCGTCGGCCGCGCGCCGCAGCGAAGCCGCCGCATCGGCCGGCAACTGCGACGGATCGCCGGCGAGGCTCAACCGCACCGCCTTGCCGGCGCGATGCAAGTGCATCGCCGCTTCGAGACCGTCGCCGCCGTTGTTGCCCGGCCCGGCGGCGATCCAGATCCGCTGCGCATGCGGCGTGATCGCCAACGCCAGCCGCGCCACCGACAAACCAGCGCGCTGCATCAGCGTGTGCGGCGGCAGCGCCGCAGCAGCGGCGGTTTCGATGCGCCGCGATTGCGCGGCGTCGTGCAGCGGCCAGGGCTGGTCGAAGGCGGCGAGCGGCAACAGCGGCATGGCGCGAGGGTAACGCCGGCTCACCAGCGCTGCGGTGAAAACGCGGCGGCGTCGAGCGCGGGGCTGCGCCCGGCGATGAGATCCGCGGTCAAGCGCGCGCTGCCGCAAGCCAAAGCCCAGCCGGAGGAGCCGTGGCCGCTGTTGATCCACAAGTGCGGCACGCTGCTCGCGCCGATGGCCGGTGGGCCGTCGGGCAGCATCGGCCGCGCGCCCTTCCAGGTCTGCGCATGCGCTTGACGCGCCGCGGCCGGGAACCAGTCTTGCAGCACGCGGTACAGCGTGGCGATCGGCGCTTCGCGCATCTCGTCGGGCTTGCCGCCGAGTTCGGCGCTGCCTGCGATGCGCACGCGATCGCCCAGGCGCGTGATGGCAACCTTGAACCGCTCGTCCATCAGCGCCGCGCGCGGACCCATGTCCGGGTAGGCCTCGAAGTGCCGCACCGGCAGCGTGATCGAGTAGCCGTAAACGGCTTGGATCGGCAAACGCACACGCAGCGACGACAGCAGCGCCGGCGCGCCAACGGCAGCGCAGACGATCACCTCGTCGAAGCTCTCGACGCTCGGCGGCTCGTCGAAGACGCGTGGGCCTCGTTCGAGCGCCGAATCGGCATGCACGTCGGCGGTGACGCTGTGCACGGTGACGCTGCGCTCGCCGGCGTCGAGCCGCGTGACCTCGCGCTGCATGTGGAACACCACGCCGTCGGCCTGCAGCACCGCCTTCAGTTGCAGCGCGAACTGGCGGCAGTTGCCGATGCCGGCTTGCGGATGGTGAACCCCGGCCACGAGCTGCGTCGCTTGCTCGAGTGCGGGCTCGATGCGGCGGCACGCGGCGGCATCGACGAGGTGAAAGTCGAGGTCCGACTCGGCGAGCAGCTTCAGGCCGGCGCGCACCTGCGCGATCTCCTCGCTGTCACGCAGCAGCACGAGCGCGCCCTGGCCTTGCTCGTACTCGAGTTGATGCTTCTGCGCCAACGCTTTCGTCCGCGCCAAGCTGTGCTGCGCCAGACGCAACATCGCGTCGCGGTTCTTCGCATACAGCGACGGCTCGCAAGCGCGCTTCCATTGCCGCAACCACGACAGCAAAGCCGGGCCGGGCACACCGGCCAGCCGCACAGCGGCGTCGCGGGCGAAAAACTGCGACATCACCTTGCGTGGCATGTCGGGCGAGGCCCATGGTGTGACGTAGCCCGGGGCGAGGAAGCCGGCGTTGGCAAAGCTGGCCTCGGTGGCGACGCTGCCGCGGCGCTCGAAGACCGCGACCTCGTGGCCGTCTTCGCGCAGCGCCTGCGCCGTGGTGACGCCGACGATGCCGGCGCCGATGACGGCGACCCTCATCGTCGGCTGTCGGCCAGCGCGGCTTCGATTGCCAGCGACGCGCCGAGCACGCGGTCATCAGCCATCGCCGTGCTCCACACCATCAGGCCGACCGGCCAGTCGCCCTCGCGGTGGCAGGGCAGCGAGAGCGCGCAGCCGTCGAGCAGATTGACCAGCGACGGGTTGCGCAGCAGCAGCGCGTTGGTGGCGAAGAAGGCGTCGTCGCTCTCGATCAAGGGCGCGATGCGCGGCGCCACGATCGGCACCGTCGGTGAGAGCAGGGCATCGAAGCCTTGCAGTGCGGCTTGCATGCGCGCGATCCAGGTCTTGCGTTCACTGAGCAACTGGGCGAGATCGCTGATGGCTTCACCGCGACGGATGCGCGCCGCCACGCGCGGGTCGTACTGCGCCTCGCGCGCGGTCAGCGCCGCGCGGTGCCAGATCCAGCTTTCGGCGGCGGAGATGCCGCCGCCGCGTTGCAGGTGTGCGGCCTCCTGGAGCAATGGCAAGTCGATCGGCGCAACCGCTGCGCCGGCTGCGCGCAGCGTGTCGATGGCGCGCTCGAAGGCAGCAGCCACTGCGGGCTCCAGCGCGTCGAGCATCAGTGTCTGCGGCAAGGCCAATCGATACTCGCCGAGCGGCTTGTCCGGATGCGATCCGCGGTGTGCGGACAGCACTTCATGCAGCAGCACCGCGTCGCGCACCGACCGCGTGATCGCGCAGGCCGTGTCGAGCGTGGTCGACAACGGGATGCAGCCTTCGGTCGGCGTCAGGCG
>CADEEN010000119.1 GCA_902826345.1 uncultured Burkholderiales bacterium
CGGTGTGAAGGCGATCGACAAACAGACACTGCGCATCCGCATCAAAGGCAAGTACCCGCAGTGGAAGTACTGGCTGGCGATGACGTTCACCTCGCCGCTGCCGTGGGAGGCCGACGCGTTCTATGCGCAGCAGGGCATGTCCGAAAACAGCCTGTCGCTGAACCAGTGGCCGGTGGGCACGGGCCCGTACATGATGACCGAGTACGTGCAGGACCGCCGCCACGTGATGAAGCGCAACCCGAACTTCCGCGGCGAGCCGTATCCCTGCGAAGGCTCGGCGGAGGACAAGGCCGCCGGCTTCCTTGACGATTGCGGCAAGACGATGCCCTTCATCGACACCATCGTCTCGACCATCGTCAAGGAGAAGGTGCCGCGCAAGGAGATGTTCAAGCAGGGTTACCTCGACGTGCCCGAGATCGAGCGGCCGGAGTGGGGCGTGGACTTCCGCGTCGATATCGAAGACTCGGACCGAGTGAAGGCGCTGTACGAGTCGCGCGGCTTCGAGTTCCCGCAGACGACCGACGTCAACAACTGGTACCTCGGCTTCAACTGGCTCGACCCGGTGATCGGCAAGGGCGACACGGCCGAGCAGCAGGCGAAGAACCGCAAGCTGCGCCAGGCGCTGTCGATCGCCATCGACTGGGAAGAGGGCTACGGCCGCATCTTCCGCAACAAGGGCGGCGAGGCGGCGCACGGGCCGGTGCCGCAGGGCGCTTTCGGTTCGCGCGAGGGCACGCCGGAAGGGCACAACCCGATCACGCACAAGGTGGTCAACGGGCAGGTCGTGAGGCGCCCGATCGACGATGCCAAGCGCTTGCTCGCCGAGGCGGGCTACCCGAACGGCCGCGACGCCAAGAGCGGCCGGCCGCTGGTGCTGAACTACGACTTTCAGCGCACCGCCACGCCGGAGATCAAGGCCGAGCTCGACTGGATGGTCAAGCAGTTCGCCAAGATCGGCGTGCAACTCGAAGTCCGCGCCACCGACTACAACCAGTTCCAGGAGAAGGTGTTGAAAGGCAAGCACCAGATCTTCTGGTGGGGCTGGCTCGGTGACTATCCGGATGCGGAGAACTTTCTGTTCCTGCTCTACGGCCCGAACAGCAAGTCGTTGCACGAAGGCGAGAACGCCGCCAACTACGAGAACGCCGAGTACGACAAGCTCTACCGCCAGCTGCAAACGCTCGATGACGGACCGGAGAAGCAGAAGGTGGTGGACGAGATGGTGCGCATCGCGCGCGAGGATTCGCCGTGGGCCTGGGGCTACTGGCCTTATGTGGCCACCGCCAACCAGGCCTGGGTGCACAACGCCAAGCCGGGCATCATGATCCGCGACATGGGCCGCTACTACCGGCTCGACACCGCGCTGCGAGCGCAGAAGCAGGCCGAGTGGAATCGCCCCGTCTGGTGGCCGATGGTGCTGCTCGTGGCGCTCGCTGCGGCGCTGTTCTGGTTGGCGCGCCGCAGCTATGTCGCGCGGGAGCGCGCCACCGCGCGCCCTGCGGTCGTGCCCGTCGCTGTTTGAGTTGCCGATGCTCAACCACATCGCGAGGCGCCTCGGCTACGGCTTGCTGATCCTGCTTGGCGTCAACCTGCTGACGTTCTTCCTCTTCTTCACCGTCAACACGCCGGACGACATGGCGCGGCTGAACATCGGCGGCAAGCGCGTCACGCAGGAGCAGATCGACAAGTGGAAGGCCGAGCGCGGCTACGACAAGCCGCTGTATTGGAACGCGAAGGAAGAGGGCGGCGCGCGGGCGACGAACACCATCTTCTGGGAGCGCTCGGTGTCGCTGTTCACGCTCGACTTCGGCCGCTCGGACGCGCGCCAGGCGGTGAACATCGGCCACGAGGTGAAGACGCGCATGTGGGTCAGCCTGCAATTGGCGCTGCCGCTGTTCATCCTGCAGGTGATCATCAGCACGGCGTTTGCCTTGATGCTGGTCTTCTTCCGCCACACGCGTGTCGATTTCTGGGGTGTCGTGCTGTGCGTGCTGATGCTGTCGATTTCGGCGCTGTTCTACATCATCGTCGGCCAGTATTTCTTCTCGCGCGTGCTGCGGCTGGTGCCGATCAACGGCTATGAGCCGGGGCTCGATGCGGTGAAGTTCCTCATCCTGCCGATCATCTTGTCTTTGTTGTCGCGGCTGGGCGGCGAGGCGCGGCTGTACCGGGCGCTGTTCCTCGAAGAGGTCGGCAAGGACTACGTGCGCACGGCGCGCGCCAAGGGCCTGGCCGAGAACGTGGTGCTGTTCCGCCACGTGCTGCGCAACGCGCTGATCCCGATCATCACCAGCGCCGGCTCCTACCTGCCGTACGTCTTTCTCGGCAGCCTGGTGTTCGAGAGCTTCTTCGGCATTCCCGGCCTCGGCGCCTTCGTCATCGAGGCCATCACCGGACAGGATTTCGCCATCGTGCGCACGATGGTCTTCCTCAGCGCGCTGCTCTACATCGCAAGTCAGGCGCTGATCGACATCGTCTACACCTGGGTCGATCCCCGGGTGAGATTGACCTGACAGGCCATGATGATGGGCTTCAGGTTCGTCATTCTCTGGACCGACATTGCGCTGTGGGCGATGTTCGCGGCGCTGGCCTTCTATGTGATCCACGTGCGCCGCAACGCCAACCTGCTGGCCACCTGGCGCAAGGTGGCGCACGACCACGCGGCGCTCTCGGCCGGCGTGGTGCTGCTGCTGTTCATGGCGGTGACCATGCTCGACAGCGTGCATTTCCGGCGCGCGCTCGCGCCGAGCGCCGGCAGCACGCAGGTCTTCTACGACACCCACACCGAGTCGCTGCTCGACGTGGTGCTGTCGCGTCAGATCGGCATGCGCGAGACGACGTACTCCAGCCCACTGGCCACGCATGGCCACACCAAGGAGTCGATCGAAGTCAATGGCCAGTCGATGCGCGACTTTCCGCGTTTGACGCACGGCGGCGCGCACCTGAAGGACGCTGAGCGCGAGTGGGCGCGGGACGTGACGCTGCGCGCGCTCGGTGGTGCCGTGGCGGGGCTGCTGGCGGCGGCGCTGATCGCGTTGACCGCCGCCAAGGTGCTCAGCAGCGCTCACGGCGGCGTGACGGCTGCGCTGCGCGACATCGCCGCCGACCGCACGACCTACCCGGTGCGCGCGATGCTGGCCACGCTGCTCGTGCTTTGCGTGCTGAGTGGCGTGGTGATTGCGCTGATGGGCCACTACCACGTGCTCGGCACCGACCGCACCGGCAACGACGTGCTCGTGCAGGCGCTCAAAAGCGTGCGCACCGCCTTCGTCATCGGCATGCTGTCGACGGTGGCCACGCTGCCGTTCGCCCTCGTCCTCGGCGTGCTGGCCGGCTACTTCCGGGGCTGGGTCGATGAAGCGATCCAGTACGCCTACACGACGCTGAGCTCCGTGCCGAACGTGCTGCTGATCGCAGCCTGCATCCTGATGGTGCAGGTCTTCCTCGACAAGAACCCGGAGATGTTCGAGACCGGCGTCGAGCGTTCGGATCTGAAGATCTTCCTGCTCTGCGCCATCCTCGGCATCACCGGCTGGTCCACGCTGTGCCGGCTGATCCGCGGCGAAACCTTGAAGCTGCGCGAACTCGACTACGTGCAGGCGGCCACCGCGTTCGGCGTCAGCCACCGGCGCATCATGGCGCGCCACATCGTGCCCAACGTGATGCACCTCGTGCTCATCACCACGGTGCTCAGCTTCTCCGACCTGATCCTCTACGAAGCGGTGCTCACGTACGTCGGCGTTGGCGTCGATCCGTCGATGAGCAGCTTCGGCGGCATGATCAATCTGGCGCGCAGCGAGATGAGCCGCGATCCGTTGGTGTGGTGGAGTTTCGCCGCAGCTTTCGGCTTCATGGTGACGCTGGTGTTGGCCGCCAACCTGTTCGCCGACGGCGTGCGCGATGCCTTCGATCCGCGAGCGCGCGTTTTCCGCACGCGCCTGGTCGCTAAGAAACCGGCCTGAAGAAAAACATGCTCGAAGTTCACGATCTCGAAGTCGGCCTCGACAGCGAATCGGGCCTGGTGCGAGCGATCGACGGCCTGCGCCTGTCGATGCACCGCGGCGAAACCTTCGCCCTCGTCGGTGAGAGCGGCTGCGGCAAGAGCATGACGGCGCTGGCGCTGATGCGCCTGTTGCCCGAGAACGGGCGTGTGCTCGCCGGCCGCGTGGAGCTCGAAGGCATCGACACGCTCGCTCTGTCGGAACGTGCGATGCGCGAGGTGCGTGGCGGCCGCATTGGCATGATCTTTCAGGAGCCCTCGACCAGCCTGAACCCGGTGATGAGGGTCGGCGACCAGATCGTCGAGGCGATCGAGACGCACACCGACCTGCGCGGCGAAGCCGCGCGCGAGAAGGCCATCGACTGGCTGAAGCGCGTCGGCATCCCCGAGCCCGAACGGCGCATCGACGAGTACCCGTTTCGCATGAGCGGCGGCCAGAAGCAGCGCGTGATGATCGCGATGACGCTGGCGACCGAGCCCGATTTCCTCGTCGCCGACGAGCCGACGACGGCGCTCGACGTGACGATCCAGAAGCAGATCCTCGACCTGCTGCGCGATCTGCAGCAAGAGCAGGGCATGGGCCTGCTGCTGATCACGCACGACCTGGCCGTCGTCTCCGGCATGGCGCAGCGCGTGGCGCTGATGTACGCCGGGCAGATCGTCGAAGTGGCCACCGCGGCCGATTTTTTTCGCGCGCCGAAGCATCCCTATGCGCAGGCGCTGCTGCGTGCGTTGCCGGATGCCGAGCGTCGCGGCGAGCCGCTGACCGCCATCGGCGGCACCGTGCCGGCGTTGACGCAAGCCTTCACCGGCTGCCGCTTCGCGCCGCGTTGTGCCAGCGTGATGGCGCATTGCGCGAGCACCGTGCCGTCGCTCGATGCGCTGACGCCGTCGCACAGCGTGCGCTGCCTGCTGTATGCGAAGGGCGCATCGCAAACCACGACGGTTCCCGCATCCGGTCGTCCTGAGGTATCGAAGGGCTTCGATACCTCAGCCCGAACGGCTACAGGACTGCAAGACACGCTGCTCCAAGTCAAAGACCTGCGCGTGCGTTTCCCCATCCGCAAAGGCTTCTTCCAGCGCACCGCCGGCTACTTCGACGCCGTGGCCGGCGTCTCGTTCGACATCCGCGCCGGCACCACGCTGGCGCTGGTCGGCGAGTCCGGCTGCGGCAAGACGACCACCGGCAAGGCGATCGTGCAACTGCTGCGCACGCAGGCCGTGATCGAAGGCCAGGCGCTGCTGCACGGCCGCAACCTCTTCGACCTCGACGCCGAGGCCTTGCAGGCGGCGCGGCGCGACATCCAGATCATCTTCCAGGACCCGTACGCCTCGCTCGACCCGCGCATGCGCGTCTTCGAGATCCTCGAAGAAGGTCTGACGGCGTTGCGTCCGGAGATGGACGCGCCCGCGCGGCGTGTTCGACTCGAGCAGCTATCCGACCAGGTCGGCCTGCGTCGCGAATCGCTCGACCGCTACCCGCACGAGTTCAGCGGCGGCCAGCGCCAGCGCATCGCGATCGCGCGCGCGCTCGCGGTGCAACCCAAGCTCATCGTCTGCGACGAACCCACGTCGGCGCTCGATGTCAGCGTGCAGGCGCAGATCCTGAACCTGCTGGAGACGCTGCAACGCGAACT
The DNA here is from genome assembly GCA_902826345.1 of uncultured Burkholderiales bacterium. GTDB lineage: Bacteria > Pseudomonadota > Gammaproteobacteria > Burkholderiales > Burkholderiaceae_C > CADEEN01. The sequence continues at coordinate 5,638 of CADEEN010000119.1, forward strand.
CGGCCTGTCGTACCTCTTCATCACGCACAACATCGGCGTCGTCGAGTACATCGCCGACGAGGTGGCGGTGATGCAGGCCGGGCGCATCGTCGAGCAGGGCCGCAGCGACGATGTTCTGCGCTCACCGGCCCACGCTTACACGCGTTCGCTGCTGTCCGCCGTCCCGCGTTTGCGGGCGGCGGCTTGAGCAGCGCGGTCAAACTGTTGCCCTGAACCAACGTAAGCGTTACCGCGGTGCTAGGGGCATCTCCTTAGCGAAACGCACCGCATCGGCTCAGTCGAGCTGCCGTATCGCCTTGCTGCGGTGCGGCTGCGCTCTATAGCTGCGCCGCAGCGGGGCAGAAACAGGGTCCGAACGGTCAGCAACCGGGGGCGAGAGGCCGAAGCGCAACGTCTTCCAATGCACCACTCCGGACTTTCCCGAGCCGGTCCTGCGAAACACCCACGTGACAATCCGTTTACATGCCGTTGTGCACGGATTGTGGGTGGTTTACGAGACCACCTTGCAGGCGTTAGCGGCTGGGTTTCATCGATCAACCTATCTGTTCAGGAGAGTTCATGTTCAAGCGAACGAAAATCAGCGCCGGCGTACTGGTCGCTCTCGGCGGCGCGCTGCTCTCACCGCTGGCCGTCCAGGCCCAGGAATCGCAGCGCATCGAGGTCACGGGCTCGCGCATCCGGTCGGTAACGGCCGACTCGGCGTCGCCGCTGCAGATCATCACGTCGCAGGACATCGCTGCGTCGGGCGCCGTGACGCTTCAGGATCTTCTGTTGAAGAACCCAGCGCTGGGGTCGCTGCCGACCTTCAGCCGCACGAACTCGAACTTCGACAACTTGAACTCCGGAGTGTCGGTGGTCGATTTGCGCAACCTGGGCGAAGAGCGCACGCTGGTGCTGGTTAACGGCAAGCGCTTCGTCTCCGGCGTTCCGGGCAGTTCGTCGGTGGACTTGAACTCGATCCCTACCGACTTCATTGAGCGCATCGAAATCCTGACCGGCGGCTCGTCTTCGGCCTATGGTTCTGATGCCGTGGCAGGTGTTATCAACTTTATCCTCAAGAAGGACTACGAGGGCCTGTCGCTCGACGCGTCGGTGGGCCAGTCGGACCGCGGCGACGACAAGAAGCAGAAGTTCGGCATCACCTGGGGTGCCAACGCCGCCGGTGGCAAGGGCAACGTCATGCTGCACTTCGGCTACAGCAAGCAGGGCTCCGTGTACTCCAAGGATCGCAGCGGCCTCGGTATCGACAACATCAACAACGCGGACTTGACGGGTGAGATCAAGAACGTCTTCGGCCTCACGACACCGTTCTTTTCCAGCTTCGCGCCGCAAGGACGTGTCTTCTTCGACACCAACGGACCGGCCACCGGCGGCGGTACCAGCCGCACGTTCGACCGCGACGGCAACATCATTACCAACTCGACCAACGGCCCGGCGGGCGACGGCGTGGGCGCCACCGGTTTCAATCGCCAGGAGTTCCGGACGATTGCGATCCCAACCAGCCGCTACACCCTGGCCGGTAAGGGCGAGTTCGAACTGGCTGCGAACCATCGCGCTTACCTAGAGGGTACGTACGTCACGACGAGGACCAACGCCAGGCTTGAGCCGTTCCCGCTTGACTCTGCAGACGGCACCAGCGGCCTGTACCCCGCCTCCGGAGTCGGTCCAGCGGAGTTCGATGTCAATGGCACGATACTGGCCAACCCGTTGATCCCGGCCGGCCTGCTGGCGCTGATGACCGATACCAACGGCGACGGCCTGCGCGACTACTCATTCACGAGGCGCCTGTCGGAGGTCGGCAACCGCGGCTCCAAGGCCACCACCGACACGTTCCGCATTGCCTCAGGCGTCAAGGGCACGCTGTTGAACTGGGACTATGACGTCTACGGCATCTACGGCTCCAACAAGCGCAGCCAGACGTCAGGCGGTCAGTACAACGTCAACAGCTTCCGCCAGGCCATGGAAGCGATCCCCGATGTCGATGACATCGACGGCGACGGCAACGTCACCGAGGCCATCTGCCGCGATGCCCAGGCGCGCGCCCAGGGTTGCGTTCCAGCGAACGTGTTCGGCTTCGACAGCCTGTCGCCGGAGGCGGTGGCCTGGATCATCGCGCCGGCCACGCTCCAGACGCAGGTCACGCAGCGCGTTGTCGGCGCCACGGCCAGCAGCGAGCCGTTCAAGCTCTGGGCCGGCCCGGTCGGCGTAGCGGCCGGTGTGGAGTACCGCAAGGAGTCTTCGATCAGCGAGCCGGATGCGCTGTATCAGCGCGGGTTGAACGGCAGCAATGCGATTCCCATCACCCAGGGCAGCTTCTCGGTGAAGGAGGCTTTCCTTGAAGGCAAGCTGCCCCTGTTGAAGGATGCGCCTTTTGCGCAGTCGCTTGCTCTCAGCGGCGCGGTGCGCAGTAGCAAGTACACGACGGTGGGCAGCACCTTTAGCTGGAACGCGGGCGTTGAATGGGCGTTGAACCGGTCGGTCAAGATGCGGGTCACTCGCGCACTGTCGACCCGTGCGCCGAACATTGCCGAGTTGTTCCAGCCTCCCACGCAAGATTTCCCGGCGGTGGTCGATCCGTGTGTTGGAGTGACGGCCACGTCGACCGATTCGCGCTCGGTCGCCTGTCGGGCGGGTCCCGGCGTGAACGACAACATCGCAGCAAATGGAGCGTTCACGCTCAACCAAGCCGACCTTCAGGGCACCTCCGGCTTTGATCGTGGTAACCCAACTCTTCAAGAAGAGAAGGGTCGCTCAACCACGATTGGCTTGGTGTTGACGCCCACTGGCATTCCACTGCTCAACAACACGACCTTCACCGCCGACTACTTCAAGATCGACGTTTCGGATGCGATCGTCGCGACGCCCCGCCAATTCATCTTAAGCCAGTGCTACGGCGGGGATGCCAGCTTCTGCCAGTTCGTCCAACGCCGCCCGGCGGCCGTGGGTGCCAACAGTGCGGGCTCGCTCGACCGAGTCGACACCGCGGTGTCGAACAGCGGCGGCCTTCGGACCGAAGGCCTTGATCTGACAGGAGCGTGGCAAGGCTCCGTTGGCCCGGGCCGCTTGACAACGCGTCTGTCGTACACCTACACGAAGAAGGGCGACCTCATCCCGCTGCCTGGTTCGGCGCCGGATCCGTTCGCCGGTGAGGTGGGATCGCCGAAGCACAAGGCGACGCTGGGTCTGGGCTACAACGTGGGTGGCTGGAGCGTTAACGCCCTGTTCTCCTACCTCGGCAAGCAGTACCTGGATGATCAGTGGGTCACGCAGTACTGCGCGGTGCCGCTGGATGTCGACGGCAACTGCGCGACGCCTGCGTCAGCCAAGTCAGCCAGCATCGGCGGCAAAACCTACGCCGACATGCAGGTGGCCTACACGCTGGGCAAGTTCCAGTACTACCTCGGCATCGACAACCTGTTCGATACCCATAACAAGCGTTGCGACACCAATGCGCTCATCGGTGGCGAAAACGGTGGATGCTCGACGGGAACCGGCACTTTCGCGGGTGACGACCCCATCGGCCGACGCTACTACGTCGGTCTTCGCGCCAGCTTCTGACACGTCGACGGCTCGAGATAGCCCTCGGAGCCCGGAGCGTCGAAAGATGCTCCGGGCTCTTTTCTTTCCCTCGGTGGACCTGCAGATGAAACAAGCTCTCGTGTTCCTTCTCGGCGGTAGCTGCCTTGGCGCTGTCGCTGCCGACGACGCGGCGCTGCAGCGTTGTCGTGACCTGCGCGATGCAGCTGTACGCCTGACTTGCTATGATGCCATCCCGCTGACATCGGGACCGGCCACGTCGACGACGCCCAGCGCTGCACCGGCGGCCGCTCCGGCGGCCACCTTCGGCTTTGAAGCGCGCCCGGCGCCGACCGCACCGCCGCAGATCGAGTCGATCGAAAGTGCGATCGACGGCGCGTTCGACGGATGGATGCCGCGCGGCCAGCTCAAGCTGGCGAATGGTCAAGTGTGGGAAGTCACCGACGGCAGCACAGCGGCCTACAACCTCAAGGGCCCCAAGGTGAAACTCGCGCGCGGTGTCTCGGGGACCTACTTCATGGCCATCGAAGGCGTGTCGCAGACGCCGCGCGTGCGCCGGATCAAGTAGCCACCCAGGGCTTTCCCGGGCTAAGCCGAACGGTTCCATGGCGTCAATTCGATGACATGCTGAGCAACAAGGATGCTGCTGCTGTGCAAAAGCGGCCGCGTCCGGCGGGGTTTTGATCAACCTTTGAGGAGCGCTCATGTTCAAACGGGTCACCACCTGCACCGGGGCACTGGTCGCTCTCGGTAGCACGCTCTCGGCGCCAGCATTCGTGGCGCAGGAGGCACAACGCATCGAGATCACGGGCTCGTCCATTCGTCGCATTGCCGGCGAGACCGCGCTGCCGGTGACCGTCATCAAGGTCGATGACCTCGAGCGCCAAGGCGTGACCAATGTCGAACAGGCGATCTCGCGGATCGCGTCCAACCAGTCGGGCAACTTCGGCGCCAGCTCGGCCATTGGTGGGACGACTGGTGCGAAGGCCGAGGCCGACCTGCGCGGTCTCAGTGGCCCGACCAACGTCAACGCGAACAAGACGCTGGTGCTGCTCAACGGCCGGCGCCTCGCCAACCACTCTTTCGATGCTGCCGCAGTGGACCTGAATGCGATTCCGTTCGCCGCGATCGATCGGATCGAGGTCCTGCGTGACGGCGCTTCGGCGCTCTACGGCACCGATGCCATTGGTGGCGTGATCAATTTCATCCTCAAGCGCGAGTTGGTCGGCTTGGAGATCAGCGCGCAGGCCATGCAGCCTCAAGAGTCGGGCGGTGGTGACACCCAGCGCGTGAGTCTGGCCGGCGGCTTCGGGTTGCTGACCAAGGAGCGTTTCAACGTGATGGCGGCGCTCGACTGGCGCAAGCAGAAGGCCTTGCCTGCAGCAAAGCGCGACTTCTCCAAGTCAGGAATTGTCCGAGGTGACGTCACCGGTGGCACCAGCGGCACGAGCTTTCCGGGTGACCTCAACGGGTTCGAGCCCTCGCTTCCGGACTGCAACCTGTCCGCGCCGATTGAATTCTGAGCCACCGTGCCGACTCAATATTGAGCCAGGGGTGGAAGCCGGCAGCGAACTGCGCGGCTGTGGACAAGTGTAGGTGTTTGTCTCCTTTCGTCGGGGTTGGGAGGTCGATGGACTCGCGCGGCAAGGCGCGTAGGGCGTAGCCCGCAGCGGCTTGC
>CADEEN010000120.1 GCA_902826345.1 uncultured Burkholderiales bacterium
GGTGTTCGCCAGCGCGCTGTCTTATGCGGTGTATCTCGTCGCCAGCGGCGAAGTGGTGCGCCGCATCGGCGCGTTGCGCCTGACCGGCGCCGCGACCAGCGTGGCCTGCGTCTTCGCCATCGTGCAGTTGTTCGTGCTGCGCTCGCCGTCGGCAGCACTTGTGCCCGAGCCGGTGATCTGGCTGTCGCTGCTCAACGCGCTGCTGACCACGTTCGCGCCGGTCGTCATGGTGATGATGGCCATCGAGCGCATCGGCGCGCCGCTGGCCGCGCAGTGCGGCATGGTCGGGCCGATGAGCACGATCCTGCTCGGCGTGGTGTTGCTCGGCGAGCCGTTCACCGGCTGGGTGGTGGCGGGTACGCTGTTGGTGTTGATGGGTGTGTGGCTTCTTGCAAAGTGGAGAACGTGAATGGATCTGGGCATCGCAGGCAAATGGGCGCTCGTCTGTGCGGCGAGCAAGGGGCTCGGCAGAGGGTGTGCGGAGGCGCTGGTGCGTGAAGGCGTCAACGTGGTCATCACCGCGCGCGGCGCCGAGACGCTCGAAGCCACGGCGCGTGAGTTGCGTGCCTTGAATGCTGCTGTGACGGTGCACGCGGTGGCCGGCGACATCGCCACCGCCGATGGCCGCGCGGCGGCGCTGGCCGCGTGTCCGCAGGTGGACATCCTCGTCAACAACGCCGGTGGCCCGCCGCCTGGCGACTTTCGCGATTGGGACCGAGCGGCGTGGATCGCGGCGATCGACGCCAACATGCTGACACCGATCGAGCTGATGAAGGCCACGGTGGACAAGATGGCCGAACGCGGTTTCGGCCGCGTGGTCAACATCACCTCGGGCGCGGTCAAGGCGCCGCTGGAGAACCTGGGCCTGTCCAACGGCGCGCGCAGCGGCCTCACCGGCTTCGTCGCCGGCCTGGCGCGGCAGAGCCGGCTGGCCTCACGCAACGTCACCATCAACAACCTGCTGCCCGGCTTCTTCGACACCGACCGCATCCGCAAGACGATGCAGGCCGCGGCAGAGAAGAGCGGCAAGAGCGTGCAGGAGCTGACCGCCACGCGGGCCAAGGCGATCCCAGCGCAGCGGCTGGGCATCGCCGGGGAGTTCGGCGATGTCTGCGCTTTCCTGTGCAGCGCGCAGGCCGGCTACCTGACGGGGCAGAACATCCTGCTCGACGGCGGCGCGTACCCCGGCACTTTCTGAGTGGACGGCGCGGCATGCTCGGCTTCGTCACCTTCGTCCTGTTCGGCATCTCGCTGGCGCTGTGGAATCAACGCCGCATCGCCAAGCGCGAAACCTTCATCCGCAACTACGAACTGCCGCGCGGCCTGTTCGACAATCTGCGCAAGCGCCGTCCCGAACTCGACCTGAAGGCCTGCCAACTCACCGCCAACGCGCTGCGCCAGTTCTTCCTCGCGTACCTGAAGAGCGGCCGCAAGTACGTGTCGATGCCGTCGCAGGTGGCCGACGACCTGTGGCACGAGTTCATCCTCTTCACGCGCCACTACGACGCGTTCTGCAAGGGCGCGTTCGGCGGCTTCCTGCATCACACGCCTGCCGTGTCGGTGGGCTCCGGCAGCAAGGCCGACGGTGGCCTGCACAGAACGTGGTGGCACGCCTGCAAGGAAGACCACATCAACCCGAAAGCGCCGACGCGATTGCCGTTGTTGTTCGCACTCGATGCCAAGCTCGGTGTGGCTGACGGATTCACCTATGCGCTCGACTGCAAGACGGCGCAGGTCAGGCGCAGCGGCGACGGCGGTGCGAACGTCGGAGTGATCTACTGCGGCGGAGACTTCGCATCGTCTTCGGGTGATGGCGATGGTGGGAGCAGCGGTGATGGTGGCGGAGACTCGGGCTGCGGCGGGGGTGGATGTGGCGGGGGTGACTGAGCACGTGTCTTTGACTGCTTTGCGCGGACCGCGCAAGACCGGTTCAGCAGCCATGTCATGTCAGCGGCGGCAGCATTTGGACAGAGGCGGTAGTCTTTTCCACCCAAACAACAAACTAAAACTCGCATGACTCACGACCTACAAGCTCGCTGTGCAGAACTCATTGACCGTGGAAACTCACTCGCGGGTCAGATCCACGTTTACCAAGTTCGGGCCGACTACTGGTTTCGCACTGAAGATGTGCCGGGCCTGCAGGCATGGATCGCGTCAGCCGTCAATCTCGTTCGTCTCACCGCCACACCCGACACACACTTCTCGCAAGAGGCGACGCGGGTTGTCGAAGACAAGCAATTGTCTGGCGGGGTTCCGCATCACACGGTACAAAAGCTTGTAGGGTTGCTGCAATCCCTTTTGGAGGAGATGAAGCATGGTCTGATGCGAAAGGCCGAGTACTTCTTTGTCGCATCCACGTTCGATGACTTTTTAGACCACGCATCGGAGTTTCACAAGGCAGGCAAGAAGGTTGAGTCTTCCGTCCTGGCAAGCACGGTGTTCGAAGACGCCGTCCGCCGTCTCGCAACAAAGTTGGCAGTCAAACAGGCGGGCGAGGCGCTGGATCACGTCATTGACGACCTCGCCAAGTGCGGCGCAATAACGGCGGTCAAGTCAAAGCGTTGGAAGGGGTACGCCGGCCTGAGGAACAGCGCTCTGCATGCGCAGTGGGACGGGTTCGACATCCGCGACGTGGGCGAAATGCTGAAGGGAACGAAAGAAATCATTGAGGCGCTGTGACGTGAGCAGGCAGGCGGTTCGATAACACAAAGTTCCAGTGAACAGTCAACGCGGTTCTAGCTCTGCCGCGCCTGCTGTTGGAGCGTCGAGGCCAGCGCATGGCGTTCCGGGTCGAATCGAGCCCCGGGGGACAATGCAGGCTATGCATTCGTCGTCGTCGAACGTGCCACTGTCATTGCTCACGCGTGGCCTGGGAGTAGCTGGTCTCCTCCCTTTCATCACCGGCGCTTTGGTCGTCGCGTCGGGTCCGCCGACCTGGCACGACACCGCACTGCGCGCGCTGATCGCCTACGGCGCCGTCATCGTCTCCTTCCTCGGCGGCATCCACTGGGGCTCGCCGACCAGTGCGGCGCATGACGGCGCGCGCCTGTGGGGCGTCGTGCCGTCGCTGTTGGCGTGGCCGTTGTTGCTGCTGCCGTCGGCGCGCATTGCGCTGATCGGCGTGGCGGCGGCGCTGGCCTTGTGCTGGGCCGTCGATCGCGCGCGCTATCGGTCGATGGGGCTGTCCGCGCTGCTGCCGCTGCGCACGCTGTTGAGCAGCGTCGCCATGCTCAGTTGTCTCGTTGCCGCCGTCTTCGCTCGCTCATGATGATCGCCTACCGCATCGAGCTGCACGATCTGCATGCGCATCAGTTTCGAGTCACGCTGACGGTGCCGGCGCCGGCCGCGGCGCAGCGCCTGTCGTTGCCGGTGTGGATTCCCGGCAGCTACATGGTGCGCGAGTTCGCTCGGCATCTGTCGCGGCTCGAAGCGCGGCAGGGCGACAAGGCGGTGACGCTGACGCCGCTCGACAAGACCACCTGGCAGGCGGCGTGCAAGGGCCGCACGCCGTTGACGCTGAGCTATCTCGTCTATGCCTTCGATACGTCGGTGCGCGCAGCGTTTCTAGATGCGTCGCGTGGCTTCTTCAACGGCACAAGCCTGTGCCTGCGCGTCGAGGGCCGCGAGGCCGAGCCGCATGCGATCACGCTCGGCGAGCTGCCGCGCGGCTGGCAGGTGGCGACGTCGATGCCGGTGCATGCCAAGGGCGGCTACGCCGCCGCCGACTACGACGAGCTGGTCGATCACCCGTTCGAGCTCGGTGCGTTCTGGCGCGGTGACTTCACGGCACATGACGTCGCGCACGAGTTCGTCGTCGCCGGCGCTTGGCCGGGCTTCGACGGCGAGCGGCTGTTGAACGATGCGAAGAAGATCTGCGAAGCGCAGATCGCGTTCTGGCATGGCGAAAAGAAACCGCCGTTCGCTCGCTACGTCTTCCTGCTGAACGCCGTCGACGACGGCTACGGCGGCCTCGAGCACCGCGCCAGCACGGCGCTGATCGCCAAGCGGCGCGATCTGCCGCAGCAGGGCGTGACGGTGATGACCGAGGGCTATGCCACGCTGCTCGGCCTCGTCTCGCACGAGTACTTCCACGCCTGGAACGTCAAGCGCCTGAAACCTGCCGAGCTGGCGCGCATCGACTACACCCGCGAGAACCACACGGCGCTGCTCTGGTTCTTCGAGGGCTTCACGTCGTACTACGACGATCTGCTGCTGCTGCGCGGCGGTTTGATCGATGCGCCGCGCTACCTGCGCTTGATCGCCAAGACGATCAACACCGTGGCCGCGACGCCGGGGCGCGCGGTGCAGAGCGTGGCCGAGGCGAGCTTCGATGCCTGGACCAAGTACTACCGCAGCGACGAGAACACGCCCAACGCGACGGTGAGCTACTACGCCAAGGGCTCGCTGGTGGCGCTGGCACTCGACCTGACGCTGCGCGCCGAAGGCAAGGGCACGCTCGACGAGGTGATGCGTCGCCTGTGGCAAGGCAGCCGCGGCGGGCCGATCGACGGCAGCGATATCGCCGCGGCGTTGAAGCGCATCGGCGCGCGCTCGTACGCGAAGGAGATCGCGGCCTGGGTGCATGGCACCGATGAGCTGCCGCTGCCCGCACTGCTGGAAGCGGCAGGCGTGGCGCTGTCGAGCGAGAAGACTGCGTATGCAGCCGCGCTCGGCCTGCGTCTGGTCGAAGGGGCGAACACGGTGCAGGTGAAGCAGGTGCTGGCCGGCAGCGTGGCGATGCGCGCCGGCGTGTCGGCCGGCGACGAGTTGCTGGCGGCCGATGGCTGGCGCATCCGCCGCCTCGACGAAGCGCAGCAGTGGCTCGAGCCGGGGCGCGATTTCGAGTTGCTGCTGGTGCGCGATCAGCGGCTGCAACGTGTGACGCTGCAGCCCGGCAGCGTGGCTGCTGCGACGCAGGTGGTGCTGTCGTTGGTCGTCAAACCGAGCGCGCGCGCAACGGCGCTGCGCCGGGCCTGGATCGGAGTCTGATGCCGGCGCCAGCCGCACGCCGCCGGCTGCGGCTGGGCTCGCGCCGTGTGCGCTGGGTCGTGCTGCTGGTGGGCGTGCTGCTGTTGCATGGCACGTTCGTGTCGTGGCTCGACGACGCGCTCGTTGCTTGGAGCGCCGGCGCGCAGCCGATGCCGCCACGAATGGAGGTGGCCTTCGTGCGCACGCTCGAGCCCGCCGCGCCGGCGCCGGTGGTGGTGGCTGCGCCGCAAGCGAAGGCGCCGGCTGCACCGAGGCCGCGGCGCGTGCGTGCGCCGGCGGCTGCGGCCTCGGCCGCGTCGGCGCCGCAGAAGGTGGCGTCTGCGCCCGTGGCCGAGGTGGAGCCGAGCCCGCCGGCGGTGGCTGCGCTGCCCGCGCCGGCGCAGCCGCAGGACGAGGGCGTGGTCGGCGAGCCCGTGGCGCCGGCCGCCGCGGCCGCGCCGGCGGCATCGGCGGCCTCCGCTGGCGCGGTTGCATTCGAGTGGCCGCCATCGACGCGGCTCACCTACACGCTCGTCGGCAACTACCGCGGTGAGATCCACGGCAACGCGCGCGTGCAGTGGGTGCGCCTGGGCACGCGCTACCAGGTGCAGATGGACGTCACGCTCGGCCCTTCGTTCGCGCCGCTGATGTCGCGCAACATGACGAGCGACGGCGAACTCGGCGAGTCCGGCCTCGTGCCGCGCCGTTATGACGAAGCCACCAAGCTGCCGTTCCGGTCGCCGCGCCGCGTGTCGATGCAGTTCACGCCCGAGACGGTGACGCTGGCCAACGGCAGCACCCGCGACAGCATGGCCGGCGTGCAGGACACGGCCAGCCAATTCGTGCAGATGACGTGGCTGTTCACCACGCGGCCCGATCTGCTGCGCGTGGGCAACAGCATCACGCTGCCGCTGGCCTTGCCGCGGCGCATGGACCGCTGGACGTACGACGTGCTCGCCGAGCAGCGCCTGTACACGCCGGTCGGCGAGCTCGACACGTTTCACCTCAAACCGCAGCGCGTGGGGGACCGGCCGCGTGGCGAGTTGAGCGCCGAGGTCTGGTTCGCGCCGTCGCTGCAGTACCTGCCGGTGCGCATCCGCATCCAGCAGGACGCGGACACCTTCATCGATCTGGTGATGGATGCGGCGCCGCTGCAGGCCGCACCGGAAGGTGGGCTGCGCTGAATTCGGTTACCGAGGCCCGCCACCCATGAAGCGGGCGACGAACTCTTCCGACACGGCGGCGCCGCCGAAGCTGCGCAGCGTTTGCGTGGCCTGCGCCAGCAGCGGCATCAACTCGGTCATCGTCTTGCTGCGCTCGATGCGAATGGCCAAGCTCTCGGCCGTCGGCCCGAGCTTGTCGTTGAGAAAGCGCACGGTGTCGCGTTTGATGGACTCGATCGGCGGCTCGGCAGCAGGCGACAACGGAACCGGGCCGGAGTCGGGGCCGGGCAAAGGCACATCGACGGAGGTGAGGGACGGTCGTTGGGCGAGGATCGCGAAGACGTCGATGAATCCTTCGGCCAGCAGCGTCGCGAGCGTTGTTTCCGGGTCCAGGGGAATCAACTTGGCCAGATCGGTTTCACTGCGATGGCCATCGACCAGGATCAGCGCACCGCGCAACCGCGGCGGCAACCGGTGGGCTCGGGTTTCGATCTCGGCCTGGCCCTTGGCCGTTTTTCTGAAGATGGTGCTCATCGGTGATTTGCAAGGTCCGAGCCACCGGGTGGGTGGCCGTAAAGCGAGCCTCTCGCGCGGTTGGCCCGAGAGACGATCAACGCACTGTAGGTACAGCACGCCGCGCCGTATAGTTTGCGCCTTTCCCGAACCTGACGGCAACGCGCAATACTTGACCAATGCTTGACCAATGAACGCACAAACCATTGTCATCACCCGCCACGAAGGCGCCGACGGCGCTCTCGACAGCGAGCTCATCACGTTGAACCGTCCGAAGCAGCTCAATGCGCTCAATGACCAGTTGATGGACGAGTTGGGTCAGGCGATGAGCGCCGCCGATGCCGACCCCACTGTGGGCTGCATCGTCATCACCGGCAGCGAGAAGGCCTTTGCCGCCGGCGCCGACATCGGCGCGATGCAGACCTATGGCTACATGGACGTCTATCTCGGCAACTACATCACTCGCAACTGGGAACAAATTCGCCAGGTGAGGAAGCCGGTGATCGCCGCGGTGGCCGGCTTCGCGCTCGGCGGCGGCTGCGAGCTGGCGATGATGTGCGACTTCATCATCGCCGCCGACACGGCGAAGTTCGGCCAGCCGGAGATCAAGCTCGGCATCATCCCCGGCGCCGGCGGCACGCAGCGCCTGCCGCGCGCGGTGGGCAAGTCCAAGGCGATGGACATGATCCTGACGGCGCGCATGATGGACTCGGCCGAAGCCGAACGCGCCGGCCTCGTCAGCCGCGTCGTTGCCGCTGACAAATTGCTGCCGGAAGCGCTGTCGGCTGCGGCGACGATCTGCGCCATGGGCCTGCCGGCGGTGATGATGGCCAAGCAGTGCGTCAACCGCGCCTTCGAGTCAGCCCTCGCCGACGGCGTGGCGTACGAGCGCCAGGTCTTCCATTCGCTGTTCGCGACCGAAGATCAGAAGGAAGGCATGGCGGCGTTCGTCGGCAAGCGCAAGGCGGCGTTCAAGCACCGCTAGCCGGCGCCGCGTGGCGCGTCGTCGCCGTGCTTGTCGCGCTCCGAGGTGAAGCTATCGGCGTAGAACGCATCGCGCGGCAGCGCGCAACGCGCCACCAAATCGCGCTCGGCCGACTCGACCATGATCGGCGCACCGCAGGCGTAGACCTCGTGGCCTGAGAGATCGGGCAGGTCGGCCATCACGGCCTGATGGACGAGGCCGGTGCGGCCGCTCCAGGCGTCTTCGGCTCTGGCTTCGGAGAGCACCGGCACGTAGCGCAGGTTCGGCATGTCGGCGGCAACTTGCAGCGCCCAGTCGTGCAGGTACAGATCGGCCTTGTTGCGGCAGCCCCAGTACAGCACCGCATCGCGCGCGATGGCCTGCGCGCGCAAGTGCTCGATGATGGCCTTGATCGGCGCGAAGCCGGTGCCCGAGGCCAGCAGCACTATCGGCTTGCTGCTGTCTTCGCGCAGGAAGAAGCTGCCGAGCGGCCCTTCGACGCGCACGATCTCCTTCTCCTTCATCGCGCCGAAGACATGGTCGGTGAACTTGCCGCCGGGCATGTGGCGCAGGTGCAGCTCGATCGCCGGCGGCTCGCCGAGATGCTCGGGCGCGTTGGCCATCGAGTAGCTGCGCCGTGAGCCGTCGCGCAGGATGAACTCGACGTACTGGCCGGCGCGGTACTTCAGCGCCATGTTGGCCGGCAACTGCAGCTTCATGATCGCGACGTCCGGTGCGGCGCGCGTCAGCGACGCCACGCGCGCCGGCATCTTCTGCACCGGGTACTCGCCGGCCCCCGCCACCGTGCGCGCCTGGATCACGCAATCGGTTTGCGGCGTGGCGCAGCAGGGCAGGATCCAGCCCTGTTCTTCGTCGGCGACGGACAGCGTGCGCAACTGGTGTGCGCCGTGGATGACGCGGCCTTCGACCAGGCGGCTTTTGCACGAGCCGCAGGCGCCGTCGCGGCAGCCGTAGGGCAGGCCGATGCCGGCGCGAATGGCGGCGGTGAGCATCGGTTCGTCGCGCGCCACGTCGAACGTGAGGCCTGCGGGTTGAACGGTGACTTTGAAGGTCATGGCGTGGTGCGCTCTCTACACTGCGGCTCGATGCGCGATTGTCCCCGATGAGCTTGCCCCTTTCTTCGATGCGCCGGCCGACGCTGTTGATCGTCGGCTGTGGCGACGTGGGCCTGCGCGTGCTGCGTCTGCTGCGTGGCCGTGTGCGCGTTATCGCGCTCACGTCGAGCGCCGCGCGCGTCGATGCCTTGCGCGCCGCAGGCGCGCTGCCGCTCGTCGGCAACCTCGACGACACAGCGTCGTTGGGGCGCCTCGCCGCGCTGGCCGATTGGGTGCTGCACCTGGCGCCGCCAGCACAGCAAGGCGCGACCGACCCGCGCACGGCTGCGCTGCTGCGGGCGCTGGCGCGCAGCACGCGCGCGAGGCGCATCGTCTATGCGAGCACCAGCGGCGTCTACGGTGACGCAGGCGGTGCGCGCTTCGACGAGACGCGCGCGCCCCGGCCGGCGACCGCACGCGCGCAGCGCCGCGTCGATGCCGAGGCGCAGGTGCGCCATCACGGCCGCGCCTTCGGCGTCAACGCGAGCGTGCTGCGCATCCCCGGCATCTATGCGCTCGACCGCGACGGCGGCGACCCGCGCGAGCGCGTGCAGCGCGGCGCGCCGCTGCTCGACGGCGCCGACGACGTGTACACCAACCACATTCACGCCGACGACCTGGCACGGGCCTGCGTGGCTGCGCTGTTCCGCGCTGCGCCGCAGCGCATCTATCACGCCAGCGACGACAGCGCGCTGAAGATGGGCGAGCACTTCGACGCCGTCGCCGACGCCTTCGGCCTGCCGCGCGCGCCGCGACTGTCGCGCGAGGCGCTGCGCGCCGCGGTGTCGGAGGTGCAGTGGAGCTTCATGAGCGAGTCGCGGCGCCTCGACAACACGCGGCTGAAGCACGAGTTGCGCCTGCGCCTGCGCTTTCCGACGCCGTCGGCTGCATTTGCTCACGCGTGCGCGATGGGGTCGAACGCTTGACCCGCGGCGGCTGTGCCTGCACCATCGGCGCCACCTCGAGCCCAGCGAAGGTGGCGAACCATGAACACGGACGCATCGAATCACGCCGCTGGCGCTGAGCCCGAGTTGAAGCGCGTGATGGGCCCGTGGCTGCTGCTGCTTTTCATCGTCGGCGACATCCTCGGCACGGGCATTTACGCGCTCACGGGGCAGGTTGCCAAGCAGGTCGGTGGTGTCGTCTGGCTGCCGTTCCTCGTCGCCTTCGTCGTTGCCGTCATCACCGCGTTCAGCTACCTCGAACTGGTGACCAAGTACCCGAAGGCGGCCGGCGCCGCGCTGTACACGCACCGTGCATTCGGCATCCACTTCATCACCTTCATCGTCGCCTTCGCCGTGATGTGCTCGGGCATCACCTCGGCGTCGACGGCGTCGCGCGCCTTTGCCGCCAACCTGTCGCAGGCTTTCGACCTCGGCCTGGGCAAGGGCATGGCGATCACCTGGATCGGCCTGGGCTTCATGGCGCTGGTGGCGGCGGTCAACTTGCGCGGCGTCGGCGAGAGCGTGAAAGCCAACGTCGTGCTCACCTGTGTCGAGCTGACCGGATTGCTGATCATCATCTTCATCGGGCTGTCGGCCATCATGGCGGGCCAGGGCGACGTGTCGCGCGTGATGCAGTTCAAGGCCGCGCCCGACGGCGGCATGTTCTGGCCGGTGATCGCCGCCACCACGCTGGCCTTCTTCGCCATGGTCGGCTTCGAGGACTCGGTCAACATGGCCGAGGAGTGCAAGGATCCGATCCGCCACTTCCCGAAGGTGCTGCTCGCCGGGCTGCTGATCACCGGCACGATCTACGTGCTGGTCTCGGTGTCGGCGATCACGCTGGTCTCGCCCGAACAACTCGGCGAGGGCGAGACGCCGCTGCTGAAAGTGGTGGCCGCCGGCGCACCGAACTTTCCGCTCTGGATCTTCGGCTTCATCACGATGTTCGCGGTGGCCAACAGCGCGCTGATCAACATGCTGATGGCCAGTCGCCTGGTCTACGGCATGAGCCGCGAGGGGGTGCTTCCGGCCGCGCTCGGCCGTGTGCACGCCAGCCGGCGCACGCCGTACATCGCCATCGGCTTTACGACGCTGCTCGCCTTTGGCCTCATCACCTTCGTCGGCGAGGTGCCGGCGCTCGGCGGCACGACGGCGCTGCTCCTG